>CACXMH010000001.1 GCA_902768715.1 Fibrobacter succinogenes
GCGGTAGAGCACTGGAATCATAATCCATTGGTCCGGGGTTCAAATCCCTGAACCGCTATTACAAAAAAAAGAGGCGCGTATGTCGAAAAAAATTCTAGCAATTTTAATTCTGGCTACCGCCTCTTTTTTTGTTGGCTGTAACCAAGAAGAAAAGGTGACTCCCGAAGTCATTCAGGCCAAGGTAGCTGCCGAAAAGTCGGCCCCAATCGTCAAGGTGGATGAATTCCAGTCTCCCAGCAGTCCTGTCATCGATGAAACCAAGGCCAAGCAGTATGTCAAGGCAAGTGCCGCCCTGGTGGAGCTTGGAGTTACCTGGTCCGAAAAGATTGACAAGGCCGAAGATTCCGAAAAGGTCCAGATTCTGAATGCCTACAACGTGGCCCGCGACCAGCTTTGCGCCCGCGTAGGTCTTGCGGGTATTGCCGAATACAACTGGATTACGGCGGTGGCGCTGCCTAACCCGCAGAACGAAGCGGTGTTCGAGGCCGCAGGCCTGCGCAGATAAGTAGTATCGACCGTTTTTGAAAAGTCCGGCATTACCGGGCTTTTTTTATATTTCATTCTTGAAAAGCAAAGGATTCCCTATGAAAAAATTTTTTGCGGCAATATTTGCGATGGCGGCAATGGCCCTTGCCGAAAACGTCCAGGTTCTAGAACCCGCCGGTGCGGAGTTTTCTACCGACGCCCCCCAGGTGGTCAAGTCTATTCTGCGTTCTGCCGTGTCACAGACGGGTAACACTCCGGTGGAATCTTCGGCAGATATCCAGATTCGCACCACCCTCAGTACCATGGGTTCTTCCATTGTCGTCGTTGTTGAACAGATTAAGAACGGTACGGTAGTGGGCTCTGGACGCCAGAAGACGCCCACCGTCGATGACCTGGATGTGGCCATTGACGATGCCGTAAAGGCGGCTCTTGCAAACCTCGATACCGGAAACGCTCCCGAGTCGGCGGCATACGCTCCGGAAGCCGGCTACCAGGACGGCCCCGAAGTGGTTTATGTTGTTCCTGTCGAGCGACGTAGCAGCGAAGATCCCAACGATAACTTTGCGCACAAGCGCCCTACCCGCAACTATGTGAGTTATGGCTTGGGTATGGCCATGTGGCACAACTATGACTTTGAGCAGGAAGACTGCGAGCGCTACTTCAACAGCGATGAATGTCACGAGGGCGAAGATGTGGAAATGTCTTGGGAGCAGGCCTTCGTTTTTCATTATGGTCGTATTTTTGAGGTGGTGCCCCATGCGGCTATTACCATTATCAACAACATGAACATTTCCTTTGGTTCTGAATGGGAATGGCACGAAACCTTCCTGATTGGCGGTCGCTATTTTATAAGCACCGGGAACATTACGCCCTACATCGGTCTTGGCGCTGGCCTAGGTATCCAGACGGACGGTCACTATAACGACAATGACGAAAGTTTTGCTATCGGTCTTGCCACCGGTGCGGAATTGGGCGTCATCATGTTCAGGAATTCTGCCACCCAGCTGGAAATTGGTTTTGCCTGGGATGCCCTGTGGGACGGTTTCGAAAGCTTTGACCGTCGCTTTGGTGCAGGTAGTTTCTACATAGCGATTAACTACTAGTTTTATTATAAATCGGGTTTCGAAAAAAATCACGGGATAAACCCGTGATGACAAGTTGTGGTCAAAATCCGTGATGACATGTCGCGGTCAGATTCCGTGATAGTTTTGGAAAAAGAAAGTCCCGCAGGTTTAAGCCTGCGGGACTTCTTATCAAGGAGGGGATGAAGACTAGAAGAAGATGAATGCACCGAGGCTTGTCACGATGGCATCTTTTTCAGCAAAGCCGGAGAAGGGATTTGCCAGGAATTGCTTTGTGAAAGCGAGTTCTATAGCGGCAGGACCGTAATCGAAACGGGCACCCAGGTTCACAGTGGTTCCATTGGTAACGGTAGATATTTCTTTTGTCTTCTCGTCACCAAGTTCGTTGTTGTTGTATTCTGCTGCTGTCCAGGTGTATTTTGCACCACCGAATGCCATGAAGTACTTGCTGAGTTGGACTTCGCCCAGGATATTGGGTTCGAAGACTAGCTGGGCTTCTTGGTGCTTGTCGCTGATGCCTTCGATTTCATCGTAGTTGCACATGGGCACGAAGGTATTCAAGCCCAAATACACGTTGGCATTTTCGGAACTGAGGACCGCGGCACCCAGAGTAAACATCGGGACAATCGCGACACTGGCCAAAGTGTCGGACAAGGTAGTCTTGGTGGTGACCAAGTAGTTCTTGCCGTCTTTCACCTGGATTTCAGAGACGCTGGTCTTGTGCTTGTATTCGTTACGAACGCCTTCGACACCCAAGGTCCAGTAATAGACATCTCCGCTGTAGGAAACACCCAGATAGCCTTGTGCGGCCCAGGCATCGTCTTCGATTTCGGAGTCGGTCTGATCGAGGAAATGGTTGCCGTAGGGTGTTGCATAATGTCCGCTCAGCAAGATATCGAAAGAACCGAGGTTCAGGGAGAAGTTGGCCCCTACAACAGAGCCTGCTGTGGAGGATCTTTCGGTTTCGTCGGTGCCGTCGGCGTGGTCGGTCCAGCGCCAGGCTTTACCCAGGGAATAGTCCAAGGATGCACCGAATTTCTGGAAGGCGATACCTGCAGTCAAGAGGCCCAGATCGGCATCGTCATTATTATCGAAGGAAAGGAAATAGGTCCAGCTGTCGCCAAAGGCAACGACGCCCTGTTGCTCAATGGGGTCGAAGTAGGCCAGCTTGGAGCCGAACATAAAGTGGGGGAAACCGACGTTCCCGCCAATGGTGGAGGCAGCGGCTTCGTTCCCGACGGTGTTGTAGGCGTTGCCGTGGAGGATATCACCCAGCTTGTTCACAGGAGCCTTAGCCACGTTGGAACTGTCCTTGGCGAGTGAATCTGTGGCGGCCACGGCGGCGGAATCGGCTGTTGCGACGGGCGCAGGTTCAACGGCCGTGGAGTCGGCAGCAGGGGCAGACTCGGCAGCAGCGACGGTTTCGGTCGTGTTGGAGGCATCGGCAGAATCGGATGCCGCCGCTTGTTCGGGTTCGGCTGCAGGAGCGGGCTCGGCCACGGCAGCAGGTGCTGCGGGTTCGGCTGCCGGCGCGGGTTCAGCTACGGGCACTGTTGCAGGGGCAGGTTCAGCCACGGCAGCAGGTGCTGCGGGCTCTGCCGCCGGAGCTGGCTCGGCTACGGGCGCTGCAGCAGGTGCTGGTTCGGCCACGGGAACCGCTGCTGGAGCAGGTTGGGCTGCGGCCGGTGCATTTTGAGCCTGGACGCTAGCTGCCAGGCCGAGAGCGATAAGCAAAAGGTGTTTCTTCTTCATAGTACTATAAACATAGATAAAAAGAACGAAAAGCGGTCAGGAGAAATGCATTTTTTTTGTGGACAAGCGTAAACAGAAAAAAGTGGGCCGAAATGACCTCATTTTATAAAAAAAGGTTAATTTTAAGCGTGATAGTATATTGATGGAGTAAAATCATGAAATTTTGCCACTTGTTCGGTGCATTATCCCTCGGTGCATTCCTGCTTTTGGGGTGCGACGGTGAAAACATTACAGAAGTCAGCCAGAAGGAGACCGACCGTTCCCTTGCCGAAAGGGTAGGACCGGTGAGCCAGTATGGAGAGCTTATTGCGGGCCAGGTAGATGGTGTCGGGCGTATTTACGGCTCTTGCCAGGGAATCGCCGCAGGTAAAGAGGTTCAGGTCCGTGGTATGAGCATGTACTGGAGTCTTTTGGGTGCCGCTACAATGTTTTATAGTGATGCGGGCATCAGCTCCATGGTCCGTGACATGAAGGTTGAAATCATACGTCTTGCTATTGGTACTACCGAGAATTGGGGCGGAATTTCTGGATTCATCAATGATCCCGATGCTCAGCGGGATCTGATTAAGCAGTCGGTGGATGCTGCCATCAAAAATGATATCTATGTGATTATCGACTGGCATTCTCATACGGCTACAAACCAGCTAGAAGAGGCGAAGCAATTTTTTGCTGAAATGGCAGAAAAATATGGAGCCTACAATAACGTGATTTTTGAAGTTTTTAATGAACCCGAACATCAATCTTGGAGTGATGTTAAAAGTTATGCTGATGAGGTTGTTGCCGTAATCCGTCAGTATTCCGATAACCTTATTCTGGTTGGAAATCCCAATTGGGACCAAACACCGAGCGTTGCGATAGGCAACGAGGTGCAGGATCCTAAAAATAATGTGGCCTATACATTCCATTACTATGCAAATTCTCACGGCAGTTCGCAAATGCGTAATGCGGATAGGGCTATGGCAGCAGGTCTTTCAGTATTCGTGAGCGAATGGGGAACTGGAAATTCCGATGGAAAGGGGACTCCTAACCTTGACAAGAACCAGCAGTGGCAAGATTGGATGAACGAGAACAAGCTGTCTTCTGCCAACTGGTCGGCTTCTAAGATAAACGAAGGTACAGCCGCATTTGCTCAAGATGCTACAGAAGATGCTCTCACATTTACCGAGTCTGGTGCCTTGGTAAAGAGTTATCTAGAAACTAATCCGGACAGCTACACGGCCTGCAAGGCGAAAAAGTAATCAACCGTTACTATCGGCAAGTTTAAAAGCGCTCCTTGGTCGGGGTGCTTTTTTTATGGGTTGTTTTGTGTTTGAATTTTCGAAAGCATTGCTTTGCAGCCTTCGTTTACATCGTCCCAGGTAGCCTGAAAATCTCCGGTGTACCAGGGGTCTGCCACGTCGCGGCTTTTGCCGGTCCAGCCCATTAGAAATGACACCTTGCGTTTTTCGTTAGAGCTGGCCGCGTCGCTTGTTTCGCGGGCGTATGCATCGGCGCTCAGAATCCAGCGCAGGTTACGCAGGTTGTTGCGGTCCATGAGTATGATGTAGTCGTAATATTCGTAGTCACGCATGGTCATTTGTCGTGCCGTTTTCCCGCTGCAGTCGATACCGTGGGAGGCGAGCATGCGCCGTGCCGGTGGGTAAACCGGATTCCCGATTTCTTCGGTGCTGGTGGCGGCACTTGCTATTTCAAAGTCAATTGTAGGTCTCGGTGGAATCGCGCCTTGTTGAGCTTTTGCTTGCAAATCCCGTACCATCTTTTTCATCACGAATTCGGCCATGGGGCTTCGGCAAATGTTCCCGTGACACACGAATAGAATTTTGACTTTCACTGGAATTACCTGCTGTTTTCCCTGGCGTCAGTTCCTTGTTTGATTTTGGACAAATTATCCACTGTCTTTAAAATGGTGTTCGTATAGTACGCGGCAAAGGTGAAAATGGAAAAACGCAGTCTAGATTGCGTTTCTCTAGGTTGCAAGTGTAGGTATTGGGCTAAAGTTGCCTGTTGCTTAACACCAGACGATTAGTCCCTGAACTTCACCTGCTTGGAGCCGGCAACCACTTCGCCGACCTGTACCCACTTTTCGCCCTTGGCTTCCAGGTGGGCGGTAACTTCGGCCTTGTCAGAGGGGTCGATAAAGATGAGCATGCCCATACCCATGTTGAAGGTATTGTACATCTCGTCCTTTTCCACGGAGCCGGCCTGCTGGATGAGCTTGAAGATCATCGGCGGGTCCCAAGTAGTGCGGTCGATAATCACGTCCACGTTGTCCGGGAGGATACGGGGAATATTGCCCTGGTAGCCCGAACCGGTAATGTGGGCGAGGCCCTGGATAATCTTCTTGTTGCAGAGATCGATGAGGCTCGGGTAGTAGCTCCTGTGCGGCATGGCGAGAGCTTCGCCGATGGTCTTGTCCATGCCGTCAACGAGAGTGTCCACCTTGTAGCCGGCCACGTCGAACAGCACCTTGCGGGCAAGAGAATAACCGTTTGTATGCAAACCGGTAGAGGGCAGGCCAAGGATAATGGTACCCGGCTTGATTTTTTTGCCGTCGATAATGTTTTCACGCTCCACCACACCCACGATGGTGCCGGAAATGTCGTAGTCGCCCGGACCGTAGAAGCCCGGCATTTCGGCAGTTTCACCACCGATGAGCACCAGGTCGTTTTCGCGGCAGGCCTTGGCCATGCCGGCCACCAGCTTGTCCATCACGCCCGGTTCCAGACGGCCCGTAGCCACATAGTCCAAGAAGAACAGCGGACGCGCACCCTGCACCAAAATATCGTCGCAGCAGTGGTTCACGATGTCCTGACCCGGCAGTTCGTGAGTGCCCATCTCAATATCGACCTTGAGCTTGGTGCCCACGCCATCGACGGAACTCACGAGGACAGGGTCCTTCATGCCCAGGTGGTTCAGCGTAAACAGGCCCCCGAAGTTGCCCACGTCGCCCAAAACGCCTTGGTTGAATGTAGTACGTACGGATTTCTTCACACCGACCATGGCTTCATCAGCTCTGGCCAGGGAAACTCCTGCGTCTGCGTAATTCATCGTTTTTCCTTTGCCCTAGAGTCGGGCACTGTGTTCGCCCGTTTTACTGGGCACTTTGTTTTTCATCAATATTTCTGAGAGCATCCAGGATGAGGCTCGTGGTGTCGGACATCTGGTTGATGTTCACGGTGTCCGGCATCAGGTGGGTATCCAGCTTGAACAGCGTGTCGTCACCCCAGGAGAGCAGTTTTTCCAGTGCGTCTGGCCCTGCCAGTTTGCCGCACTTGGCGCAGCAGATACGGCCGTCCTGGAAGGCGATAAATCCCTTGCCCGCACCGCATTCAAAAATGACAGTACCTGTAATGCGGCTTTTTTCCATGGTCTGCGCAAAATCGATAAAGGGCAGCACCCTTCCCGAAGCCAGCAGGGAAAGCCTCTCGAATTCGTCGATGGCCTTGTTTTTGGCGCGGAGACGCCCGGCCACCACCTTGTACAGGTACACCATGATGCTCGGGTTCTTTTCCAGGAACGCCACGAACTCGTCGCGGGGGATAATCAGCACGGTGCAGCCGTCTTCGGCGGCAATCACCGTATTGCTGGTGGGCTCGTTACAAATGATGGACATTTCGCCGAAGCATCCGCCGCTTTCGATATAGGCCAGCACGCTATAGTGGCCGTCGGGCAGAATCTGTCCACAAATCTGGGCGCGGCCGCTCTGTAGCACGCAAAAAGCCATTCCTTCGGAATCGCCGTTGATAATAATCTCGCCGGCATCATATTCGCGAATCTGCGCGTTCAGTAACAAAAAGTCGGCGCAGTCCCTGGGGACCTGCTGCAAGAACGGCGTTCCCGATTCGTAGGACGTCGCAATCCAGTCGCCAATACCCGTATGCTGTTTCATAGTGAGTTAAAGTTAAAAATATTTCTGTACCAGCGGGAGCCCGGAGTCGCGCCGTCCGCCTTTTCGGAGTCCTCAAAGGCACCTATCGCCCAGACGAAATCGTTTAGCACCTTTTCGGGCTGTGCCACCGCGCTCTCATAGAAGTCGTTTCCGCCCCTCGGCCCCTTGCGGCCGTCGTTCTGGAACACCCACTTTTCCCTAAAGGCCTTGATGCGGGCGATGCGCGGCTCCGCCCCAAGGATTTCCTCTGCGGTGCTGAACATGCCGGGGTTTATCCAGATGTCGGCGGAATCGGCCAGCGCGATGACCTGCTCCAGCGGAAGCCTGAGTTCTCGTTCTTCGGTGCCTGCCCACAGGTAGTGCCCGCCTGCATCTTGGATCAGTTGTGCCGTATAGCTATTGCCACCTGGTGCGTACCACACGCCGCCGTAGCTCATGCCTACAAGCACGCGAGGGCGTTCGAGGCGTGATGCATCAGAGATGAGGCTGGAGTTGATACTTGTAAAGGAACTTGTAACCAGGTAAAAAAGTTTACTTTGTTCGTAAACGGTGTCGGCTAGAGCCTCCTTGCCGAACAGCATTCCGAATAACTTAATCCATTCGGCCTTGGCCAGGGGGTGTTCCTCTTGCCATTCCGAAGTCAGCATCAGCGGGAGCCCCAGGGCCTCTATCCGCTGGTAATCGTCGTAGGCGCCGCCGGTAGCGAAGTTCATGACCAGGTCGGGTTTCAGGGCCAGGAGCTTTTCCAGAGAAAGGGTGGGCCCGCTCCCCACTTCGGCCACTTCGCCCTTCTGGACCCGTTCGTACAGCGCGCTGTCGGCAATGTACTTTCCTTCGCCCACGGCGACGATGGCGTTCTCTAGCCCGAGTCGCGCCATGAAGCCCACCTGTGCCGACGACAGCGCCACCGCACGTGCCAGCGGGACCTGCAGGACGGTGGCGCCCTCCAGCCCCTTGGGAAGGGTGCCGATGGAGCTGCCCTTCGGCCTCAAGACGAACCGCTTTACCAGGGTGTCGCTCCCCACGATGGAGCGGATTTCGGCCACCTTTTCCCCGCAGGACATGCCGATTTTGAGGTTCTTGCTGTATTGTAGAGGCGGGAGCGGGGCGCAGCCTATCCCGACTTTTTCGGGGGCTTTTTCTGGAGAACAGCCCATCAGGAGCATGGTAAGGATTGCAAAAAGGGCCGTCCTCGCCCCCAGGACCGACCTGAAAAATGTGCGTAACGTGTTGATTTTTAACATTTTATGAATTTTTTTAGACCGCAGGGCCCAAACATAATGTATTTTATATGCCAAGAAATTCCTTTTGGGAGTCTTTTATGAAGACAAAAATAACCTCTTTTCTCTGGTCTGCCCTGCTGTGCGCCATGACTTTTGCGACGGGTGCCTTTGCGGATACCGAGGCCGGCATTTACGAAAAGGACCATATACGTGGTTTTATCTCTATCGGCGCCGACTACCGTGGCATGTTCTCGGAGTTCCAGAACTACGTGAACCGGACCGCCTTCTTGAACGGTTATCATGTTGATCCGTATGATGACAGCACCAAGTATGCCAACTTTCTGAATTACGAAACCTTTGATGATTACTACTTCGGCATGCACGTGAACATCGGTGCCCAGTACAAGCAGTTCCTGACCTGGTTCGACATCAACTTCATGCCCACCCAGATTTCTGAACGCCCCAGTTCTACTTATACGGCCATTTCCGAAGATGGAACCCGCGCCATGAAATTCCCGTTGTACGACGTGCGCTGGTTTGCCTATGGTGCGGACTGGATGTTCGGTTGGAAGCTCTTCGGTGAGAACACCTTTATCAACTTGATTCCTGCCGTTGGTTTCGGTTTCAACCTTATCAACTTCCATTTGGCTTCCAACTTTGACTTCACTGATTCAGATGACAAATCCACTGTTTCCGCAAGGGATCGCTACTATAGTACCTTTGCTTCTACCTTCAATTCCGAACTGGAACTTCGCTTGGAGTTTGGCCCCATCGCTGTGGGTGCCTACGGTGGTTACCGCTGCGTCCGTTACAACGAGCTTGAAATCGAAAAACATGTCTTCGAGGGCGGCAGCTCTTACGACACCGACAACGTCGGTGACACCTGGTTTGTGGGTCTTCGTCTCACCTGGATCTTCCGCAGCGAATGGCAGAAGAAGCAGGACGACAAGCTTTAATCTTTATCCCGGCTACAGAGTAGTTTCAATTTGTCATCCCGACCATTGTAATTTCAACCTGTCACCCCGGTTACTATAATTTTAGCATGTCACCCCGGCCACCGTGCCGGGGATCTTTCTTTTATGACACCCGGTTCATCGGCCGCTTGAACAGCTGGTCCAGGGCGTAAATGCGGGTCTCTTTTTTGCTGGGTACATGCGTGTTGATTTTAAATAAACTAATGTCCGAATAGAGTGAAGGCGGGTTGTTGTTGGCCACATGCTCCATGGCAATATAGTAGGCCGAATTATCCCGCAAGAGGCTATCCGTTTTCCAGTGGACCCACCGGTTGCATCTTTCAAAGGCGAAATTCCAGCCCAACAGTAGCGTTGGGATTCCCATTTCGCCGAGCCTGTCGGGCAGGGGCGAATACTGCCCCTGGGTGCTGAGGAGTATCACTGCATCTACATGCCTGTAGGTGGCAAAGGTCAGGGCGTCTTCTATCAGGGCAAGGTTCGGTGAATTATCCTGCCCCCGTGTGGCGTAGTGAATCTGGAATCCGGCGTAGCGCAGTTCGCGCTCGAGGTTGAAAATACCGTCATTGGTAGAGCCGAAACTTTTCGGATCTCTGTCGGGATGGTAGTAGTGGCAGTCCATCAGGGCGTATTTCTTGGGCGGGTCGAAAAGGCGCAGGGCCTGGTCCCTGGCCCAGTTCTTGATTCCCAGAAAATCCAGCGTGGAATGGAAGGGGTGGTATTTTCGGTAAAAGGTGTTGACCTTCTTGAGGGTGAAACCGTCAACGTAGAAGGCGATATGGAAAGGCTGTTTGTGATGCATTGCTACTCCTGGTTTTAAGTCGTACATGTATAAAACGGAGATGCAAAACAAAAAGAGCCTGAAAATTTTCTTTACAGGCTCTTTTTTACATAAGTAGGGGGAAAGTTTACAGAATGACTATAATAGTTTCCTCTTTTTCAGGTCGTCCATGAGGGAACCGGGCATCCATTTTTCTAACGCCTTGTATTCGGGCGCCTTCAGCTTGTCGCGCCAGGCCTGCGCGGCCTTCTGGTCGCCCTTGTCGTTGTAGATGCGGATAAGGTTCAGCACGGAACACCAGTAGCGGATACTTTTGCCGGTGCGCTTCTGGTAGCTTTCGGCGCTCTGCTCGTAAATCTTGGCGGCCTCGTCGTAACGCTTGAGACGGTAGAGCATGTCGGCCTTGATCTGGAGCATCACCGGGTGGGCGGGCGCCTTCTTTAGGCCCCGCTCCGAAAGTTTCAGTCCCGTCTCGAAATCTTCCTTGTCGTAGTGCATCCAGATAAGCGGCGCAAGGAACAGGGGCCAGAACCGCTTGGAGACCTTGGAGGCGCTGTCCAGCACCGTGAGGTAGCGGCTCCGGTTGTCGGACTTGAAGGGAAGCCAGCTGAAGCTCTGATCTACATAGTAGGCGTAGATGGCGTAGAACGCCTGGGGGTCCAGTTCCTTGGAATCCTCGAACATCTTGGCGGCGGAGCGGGTTTTCATGGCGCCCTTGATGGAATGCCCTGTCTCGCTTTGCACAAAGCCAAGCTCGAACATCTGGAGCCCTTGCCACAGGCCCTGGGCCTTGCATTTTTCCAGGCTTTCTCCCGCCATGAAAAGGGCTGCCGTGTCGCCCAGGTCGTCGTACATGCTAATCCGCACAATGCTTTCGATGACGCAGCCCGCCCCTTCGTCTTTTGCCTTGAGGGACTGTGCCGTGCTGAGGGCCGCCTTGTAGTCTAGCGCCATGGTCTGGGCCGTTGCTTTCTCTACCAGGTTCTCCAGGGAGTCGGGCAGGGCGAGCGATAGATTCTCGGCAAAGGAGAATGCCGCAAGCAGGAGCGATATGGCGATGGTACGCAGTAGCATAGGGGTAAAGATAGCATTTATTTGGGAATAACCGATGTGAAAAACATTTTATATTTTCTGCAGGGGCATCATTTCTGTAGTTATATGAAATCTCTTTTCGGGCAGTCCAATACCTTTTTGCGCAACGACGAAATCGTAAAAAAGCAGTTCATGCGCTTTTTGATTCCGTCGGTGGCAAGCACTATCGCCCTGTCTCTGAACCAATTCGCCGATTCCATTATCGTGGCCCAGCTTTTGGGGAGTTCCGCCATGAGCGTGGTGAACCTGGGCGTGCCTATTATGATGGCGTTTGCCGTGGTTTACATGCTGTTTGGAACAGGCGGTTCCGTGGTTTACGCCAACTATCTGGGAAAGATGGAAAAGAAAAAGGCAGGGGGCGTTTTCTCTTTTACGCTTTTGTCGGCCTTTGTTGTCTCGGCGCTTGTGGCGTGTGTGGGGATTGTTTTCAACGAGAGTCTATCCGGGATTCTTTGTTCCGACCAAACCCTCTTGGCCGAATTTTCCTCCTATGCAAAGATTCTCTTTGTGAGCACTGTTCCCATAGTTGTAATCCAGGTGGTCATCAATTTCTTACCCGCTGCCGGTAGCCCGAAACTGGCGACTTTCATAAACCTTCTGGCTAATGTGACAAACCTGGTTTTTGACTACGTGTTTATCCATTTTGGAGGGATGGATGTAACGGGTGCGGCCTGGGCGACTTTTGGCGGCTATATCGTGGGATTCCTCTTTTTGATGCTCTGGGTTCTGCTGAAAAAATGCAGGATTCCCCTGGAGGCATTCACGCTGGATACCGTCAAGAGTATTAGGCAGATTGCAGGTGGCGGCGTATCTGCCGCGATGGTCCAGCTGGGTTTTGCGGTAAAGTTTTCGTACTGCAACATTGTGGCAGGGAAGATTGCGGGGGTGGTGGGCATTACTGCCTTTGCGGGGGGAATGCAGACCATTTCCATTGTCTCGGTCATTATGGCGGGCATTGCGTCGGCGATTGTCCCCCTGATTGCCGTGATGAATGCCCAAAGGGATTTTGCGGGAATCCGCTTCCTTACCGCCCGTGCGTTGAAGCTGCAATTCGTGGTGAACATGGCGTTGGCCCTGCTGTTCCTGTTCTTCCCGACAATTATTACCACCATGTACAATATCAATGATCCCAAGGCCTACGACATGACCATTACTGCGGTCAGGATTTTCACGGTCATGTTTGTTGTCCGGGGATTTGTCCAGATTGCACTATTTAGCAACCTTGCCCTGGGAAGAAAAGTCTATTCCTTTGTTATCAGCACCTTTGACGGTTTTGTGGGGATTGTCCCGCTGGTGTATGTGCTGTCGAAGCTGTTGGGGATAGATGGCCTTTGGATTGCGTACCCCGCCTGTGCCGTGCTGATTGTTGTCGGAATATACGCATACAACTTGATTGCCCGCCGTCACCTGGATTACAAGGCTTCCCTTTTCTTGCTCTTGCCCAAGGAGGGCTTCAAGGGAGATATTTTGGATATTTCGCTGCGGTGGGATATTGGCAAGGCTTCCGAAGTGTCGAAGTTGGTTTACGAGTACTGCGGTAAATACGGAATCGATTCTCAAAAGTCCAACCTGCTTGCCATTGCCTGCGAAGAGATATTTGTCTATACCCTCAATCACTCCGGTGAAAACCGAGTCAATATGGATATACGGATAACCTTGGAAAAAGGAGTGGTGGAAGTCTATGTCAAGAGCGTCGGTGTTCCCTTTGACCATGTTAGCGCAGATCAGGAGCAATATGGGAATATCTGGATGATTAAAAAGATTTCGACAGACTTTAAATACGACTACCTTTTGGGATTGAACCAGACTGTAATCAAGCTGGCTACGCAAAAAATATAGTCCAAAGTGGAATAACCTTTTGCCTGCGTGGAGAATTGCTCGCCACGCATTTTTTGTTTGTGCAACTTTTTGACAATCAACGTGTTGCAGTAAAAACTTTGCGGCATTGTGGTGGCCATGCTGTGTCCCCGTGAATTTTACCCAATCCCTATTAAATCCTTACACTGCTTGCTTTGCGGCGTGCAGAGTGGTATATTCTAGGGGAGGGAGAAACCCATTATGGAGGTAACCGTTATGAACTTGTTCCATAAGACATCCGCCATAACATTCTCTATTCTGCATCCTGGATTCCAGGTTTTCAAGGACCGTATCCGCGAAGAGTTGAGCGCCACTAGCGGCGTTTACCTGGACGATGTCATGGATGACGATAGTTTGTACAAAATCTACCGCGACGGAGAATCCGCCGAGTTCGTGGTGGCAAGCATCAACGGCCCCATGGTAGATTTTGACGATGAAGAAGCCGCCTAGCGCGGTGAGGTATATTTGAACGCACCCCTGGCGGGGGCTGTCATGCAGTTTCTCGCCAGGGTGTGCCGTTTGGGCTCGCTACTTGGCGGCCTTTTTCTTTTCTTCTTCTTCGGCGGCCTTTTCGGCTTCGAGGCTTGGGATCTTGCAGCCGTCCATGGTCTCGAATTTGCCCTTGCGGACAGTGACAATCTTGGAGTTGGTGTTGACCCCGCGGCTAAACGTGATGTCGCCGTAGATTCCCTTGAAGTTGGCTGTCTTGTTGATAGTGCCCGTCAGGTCGTTCGGGTTTTTGGCAAAGGCCGTAAACACGATGTTGGCGGCGTCATAGCTGAGGCCGCTCACCTTGTCTTCGCCGGGCTCTTCGCCCCATTTTTCCTGGAAGCTCTCGGCGAATTTCTTGTAGGATTCCGCTTCGGAATTCATGTCTAGGGCAGGCACGCTGAAGAAGGTACTGTCGGCCAGTTTCTTGGCCTGGATCAGGAACTCCCGGCCATACCAGCCCGATGTTCCGAGCCTGATGCCCGAAATCTTGTTGAAGGCCACCTGGCCCACCATAAGTCCCGCGTCGCCTGGGTTGGTGGCGGGGATGAATATGCCCGGAATATCGAAGGTGGAGTCCTGCATGTAGAACCGGCGTTCCTTGGGGCTGATGGCGTCGAGGTCCGTGGCTCCGCGGGCGATGTTCCGACGGCGGTTCAGCTGCTTGAAGCGGACATCGCGCAACAGGTCGAATTCCGTCTTGTAGTCGGGCCTGCCCTCTTCGTAGTTCCGGAAGGCGATGATGGTGCCGCCCCTGCGGTCCACCGCCTGGGTGAAACTCTGGGACATGGAGGCGCCGTAGTCACCCAGTGGCGACAGGATGGCGAATTCCCGAATGGAGAGGCACTTGGTGGCGAAGTCGGCGATGCTCTGGGCCAGGTTGTCCATGGTGATGTTCACCTGGAAGATGTTGGGGCCGAGTTTTGCGATACCGTCGTCGGTGGCGGTGGGGGTCAGCATGGGGATATTCTGGAAATTGCTTCCGAGCCAGGCTGCCACCGTCGCCGCCGGTGCGCTCATGATGGGGCCCACGATGGCGATGACGCTGTCCTGGCTAATGGCCTGCTGGGTCCGCATGAGGGCGGTGGCCGCGTCTGCCCGGGTGTCGGCGAAGCGGATGTTCACCTTGTCCTTGAGCTTGGACTGCTCGTGGGCGAGGAACACGCCCTGGACGGCAGCGTTACCGAATACGGCGAAACTTCCGGAGAGGGGGGCGAGCACCAGCAGGGTGGGCTTGCCCGAACCTGCGTCCTTCATGGAGTCCAGGCCCTTCTGGGCGGTGGAGGTCAGGCTTTCGGCGTTGCCGCCGTTAATGACTTTCTTGTACCAGTAGCGGGCGGCGCGGTAGCGGCCGGCGTTCTGGCATTCACGACCGATCTGGAGCTGCATCCAGCCGATGACTTCCTTGTCGGCGGGGTATTTTTCCAGCAGGTTCTGGAGCTGGTCCGCATTCAGCAGGTCGGCGGCCAGGGTCTTGATGAGCACTTCCTTGGTGTGGGTCCTGGCGGCCGGGTTCTGGGAGTAGGCGAGAATCCGGAGCATGGCCTCGACGCCTTCATAGACGCCCCCTTGCTCAATGGTGACGATGGCTTTCGCCAGTTCCATGCGTTCCCGGTATTCCGAGGAAACGTGGTATTCCAGGAACTTGGAGGTAAGGCCCAGGGCTTCGTCGCGCTTGTGTTCGCGCAGGTAGCATTCCGCAAGCATCACGGAGGCCTGGGCGCCGGCGTGCTTCTTGAACTGGGACTTGGAAAGTTTCTGCAACTCGGGCACGGCTTCGGCGCACTTGCCGTCTTTGATGAGGGCCTTGGCCTTGTCGATTTCGCCGTCGGCGAGGGCAGCAGTGGAGAGCAGCAATGTAAAAAGGAGGGGTAGGACTCGGTTCATGATGGGGACAGCCTAGTTTTCGGGGGCGGCCTGGACCACGTCGTGTTCTTTCTTGATCTGTTTCTGGAGGGATTCCGGGAGCTTGACCCAGTCGATGACGTCAACTCCGAAGGGAAGTCCGCTTTCGGCGAAGGCCTTTTCCACGGCGGTCATGGCCTCGAAGGAAAGGGGCTTGTCGGTGATGACTGCCAGTTCCAGTTGGGTGTCGGGGGTCAGGTCCACGCCCGTTACCCGGGCGCCGTATGCCCAGACCTCGAGACCCTCGAAATGAAGGCCAACGATTCGCTGGACGGTTTCCAATTGATCGGTTTCTAAGCAAAGTGCCATAGTGCCTCAAAATATAGATAAAGCCCGGAGTCAATGCCCCCGAAGTCGGAGAAACTGGCCCAAAGCGGTAATTTTACTGCACGAATGTATAAAATATGCGGGGTAAATGGCTTCTTGAATCAGTAAATTGCTTGTTGATGGGTATCAGGGCGTACAGGCCTCGCCCTGTAGCCTTGCCTTGACCAGCTTGTACAGGTCTGCAAAGACCTGGTCGGGGCTCCGGTCAGCATCGATGGCGGAAACGCAGTCCGGATAGTCGCGGGCCGCGGCAAGGTATCCCTTGCGCACCCGTTCGAAAAAGTCCGCCTTTTCCTGTTCCAGCCGATCGGGTGCTTCGCCCCGCCTTGCGGTGCGAGCGCGGCCCCGCTCTACGGCTATGTCCAGCACAACGGTCAATTCCGGAAAGCAGCCGTCGCAGGTCAGTTCCGTCAGCCGCTGTACCTGCTCGGCCCCGAGGCCTCGGGCGTACCCCTGGTAGGCAAACGTGCTCCAGGCAAAACGGTCGGCGATGACGATTTTTCCCGCGTCGAGGGCGGGCTGGATGATTTCGGCGATGACCTGTGCCCGTGCGGCGTTGTACAGCAAGAGTTCCGTCTTGTCGGCCATGACGCCCTTGAAACTCGGGTCCAGCAAAATCTCCCGGATCCGCTCCGAAATCTTTGCGCCGCCGGGTTCCCGGAGCTTTACCACAGAGTAGCCCTCTTTTGTGAGGGCGTCGATAAGCATGTCTATCTGGGTGGACTTGCCGGAACCGTCGATACCTTCCAGGCTAAAAAAGCGTTTTGCCGTTTTCATGGCTGTAAATATGCAAAAAAAAGCGCCCGTTGTGGGCGCCTGGTCCTGACGAGGACCCTTTTCGGAAATGTTATAACACGCGACGCGGATTGCAGCCCCAGTCGTCATCGCCCCTGTGGTTCCACTGGTTGGCGCCCTGGTCCAAGGCGACCTTGAAGCCGCCCCTAGGCACAAAATGGTTCCATTCGTTGGCGCCCTGGTCCAGAGCGATGCTCCCGCCGCGGATACTTCCGCCACGGAAGATGAAATTGTCAACATCCTGCTCCAAAGCAACGTTCTTGGAGGGATCGCCATCGGTAGCGTATATGATGGGGAGGGCGTTTGCGACTCCGCCAAAACCTGCGATGCTAGCCACGAAAATGAATGTTGCGATTGCGTGTTTCATGATAAACTCCTTTGTGTTTTTAAGTTCTTTGTTTCTTATGTCCATAATATACCTTCCTAAATTCATAAAGTCAAATACATAATTTTCATTGAAATGATAGAATTTTGTTATAGGTTATAGGTATTAGGTAGTTGGTATTAGGGCCGCTGGTTACAAGAGGTGTCATCCAGAGCCACGTATGTGGCGAAGGATCCAGTCCGTAGGAATAGGTAAACAGTGATTAGTGGTCAATGTGGAATAGAGGCTCGAGGCTCGGGGTGCGGGATGCGAGCAGTGTGTAGTGTGTAATGTGGAATGAATCCTACCTTGTCATTTCACATCTCACGTTACACATTACTTCTTGTCCCTATCAAACCTCATACCTCAAAGGGAGCCTTCGGCGACCGACCTCAGACCCCTAACCCCTACAACCTAATACCTGAACACAAAAAAGCCCCGGCCTAGGCCAGGGCAGTTCGTCGAATTGGAAAAATATCCGCTTAAGCGTTCTTTATGCAGCGCACCGACATGGCGTCGGAGCGGTACACGCCTTCGATATCGAAGGTCTTGTTGGTGATGCTCAGGCGGTAGGCGTTGGATTTGCCGTATTCGTCCTTGCACCAGAAACGGGCGCGACGGCTGAAACGGTAGAAGCTGCCGTTGTCAAAACGGTAACCCGCAGGCACGGCAAAGAACCCGAAAGAATCTTCGCCAGGAACGCCCCAGAAGCAGGCGCTGCGCAGTTCGTCGCCGGTGGACTTGGGAGGCAGATTGCTCAAAAGCTGTTCCCATTCCTTGAGGCTCGGGATATGCCAACCTTCGGGCGCAATTCCCTGGTAGTTGTCTTCGCGAATCTTATGGCATATTTCCAGGTCCTTGGCAGGATC
This sequence comes from Fibrobacter succinogenes, assembly GCA_902768715.1. GTDB lineage: Bacteria > Fibrobacterota > Fibrobacteria > Fibrobacterales > Fibrobacteraceae > Fibrobacter > Fibrobacter succinogenes_L. Next base: position 17,883 of record CACXMH010000001.1, read on the forward strand.
CTGCTCACCGTATTCCGCAGGGATGCCGAGAGCAGCCGTCCAGGTGTAGAGTCTGCCGTACTGGGCAACGTTGGCCTCGTCGTTGCTCGGGGCGTAGCTGCCTTCGGTCTTGAAACGCAGGTTATCCACCATCCAGACCTGGTCACCGATTTTTACGGTGCGGTAGGTTTCGCCGTCGCGGGCATCCGTGAAAGAGCCGTAATTGAACTTCTTGGCGTTACGGGCCATGCATTCTTCGTAAGAAATGTTGTTCTGCTTTTCGGAGGCTTCTTTTTTCGTGGCCTTGCTCACGGAAGCACCGATACGGAATGCGGCCACGATGACCACGATAAGGGCGATGACGTTAAAAATGACAAAGGATGTTTCCATGGGTTTCCTCTTTGAGAAAGCTAGGGCAAATGTAGTAATTGTTGGGCTTTGAACAACCCCTTATACAGGATACATGGGGAATACGATGGGGGTGATGAACAGGTTGGCTGCAAGAATAATAAAATTCATGGGCAGTCCGATTTTCGTGAAGTCCGTAAACTTGTAGCCGCCTGCGGCATAGACCAGCATGTGGGTAGGGGATCCGATGGGGGTGGCAAAGCTGCTGTTCACCGAAATCATCAGGCCGATGCAGAAGGTGAGGGGGTTTACGCCCAAGGTCGTGGCCGCGCTGATGGCAATGGGGCAGAACATGGCCGCCGTGGCGCTATTGCTGATAAATTCGGTAATGAAGGTGCCGACAAGGCAGATGGCGACAAGGGCTACGTAGGGGTTGCTTCCGCAGATATTCAGAAGGTTGTTTGCAATCAGCTGGGCCACCCCCGTAGATTCTAGGGCCTTGCCCAGGCAAATGCTGCCCGAGAACACAATGAGAATGTTCCAGTTGATGGAGTTTGCCGCCTGGGTGCTGGTGCAGCAACGGGTGACGACCATGGCGATGGCGGCAAGCATGCACGACGAAAGCAGGGGTAACACGTTGAATGCCGATAGCAGGACCATGGCGAGCATGATAAGCGAGGCGAGGATCGTCTTTTTGCCGCAAGTCCTGTTGTTTACGGCGTTCTCCAGGTAACCCTTCAGGTGGTCGTTCTTAAGATTCAGGTGCTCGCAAATCCACTGGAGCTGTTCCGCCTTGCCCGAAACAATGATGTTGTCGGAACCCATGATATAGGTTTCGGGGGTGGCGACCTCCACCTCGTTGTCAAAACGGCGTATGGCCAAAATGGAGTTCTTGTTCTTTTCGAATCCATTGGGGTTCTGTTCATAAATCTCTTGCAGGGACATGCCGACAAGCCTGTGCCTGGAGGGAACATGGAGTTCCAGGGTCAGGTCTTCGTCACCGCCGTTGCTCAAGGGGGACACTCGAGTGGGGAGAAGTTTTTGCAGGGCGACGATGGAGATAACTCCTACCACAAGGCAGAAAAGTCCAACGAAGGTGGGAGTGAAAATTCCCATCTGGGTTCCTGTCCTGTCCGTGTAGAGCCCTGAAATGATAAGGTTCGTGGACGTGCCGAGCAAGGTACAGGCGCCACCCAATCCGGAGGCGTAGCTAAGGGGAATCAAAAGTTTTGACGGCGATATGCCCAGCTTTTTAGACCAGATTTTTATGACGTCGATGAAGAGTGCTACCACCGTGGTGTTGGTGAGGAACGAACTCAAAAGTGCCACGGGGAACATGGTGCGAAGAATAGCCCGGGAAACGGTCTTTGGGGAGCCCATCATGTGCTTCACGACCCAGTTCAGCACGCCCGTGTAGTTGAGGCCGGCGATGACGGCGTAAAGCACGGCGATGATAATGACAGATGCGGAACTGAAACCGCCGAATGCGGTTTTCAGGTCAAGGACGCCACTGAGGTAGAGGGCGCACATTCCCAAAAGGAAAATGATATCTACCCGCAGCTTTGAAAATATCATAGCCGCAAAAAGCAGAAGCACGACGACTATGGTGAACCACGCGTTTCCAGAAAGACCCAACCATTCAAACGCAAGAATTCCCTGTAACATTATTCCCTTTGAAAGTGAAAAATGAACGGGGACAAATATAAAAAAGGGCTACGGATTTGGCTTACTGTTTGATTTTCACCACAACGGTTCCGGCGAGCTTGTCGTGCCAGGATTGTTTCTTGGAGTCAAACGCCACCCACAGGAATCCAAGTCCAAACGGGATGAACGAAAGGATATAGGCGAAGTAGCGCACGACGCACTGCTTTGTGGATGGCTTTCCGCCGGTCTTGGCATCTACGATTTTAGCGGATACCGCCATCTTGCCGGGAGTGGCCTGCTTTTTGGCCCAGAACAAGATGACAAGGACCATGGGCAATAGGTACGAGAAAATGATATCCGCTGGCCCCTGGAATGTCTTGCCGTTTTCTAGGTAGGCCATGCCATAAATGGCAAGGAGTGGCGGCAGGGTAATAACCATTATCAAGACGCTGTCAATGAGGGTTGCCACGACCCTTTTCCAAAAACCAACGTATTCAGTCATATCGCCCCCCTTTGCCACCATGTGGCGCTTTTCATAAAGTAATATACTTTTTATATGGGCCCGATGTCAAATATATTGTTTTAATCGGAAAGATAGATTTTGGTTATGAGTGGTAGGGGTTAGGGATTGGGGGGCTAGGATCTAGGGTCTAGTAAAGCGGGGCTCAAGAAGTGTCGTCCTCGCTGTTATTCTGGAGTCTGTCATTCTGGAGCGCAACGATAGAATCACGAGGATCCGACGGAATCCATACGGTTTTATACAGGCACGACTACGAGAAGAACGGATCCCGGGCCCTTCGTGCCCAGGATGACATTACAGTTTATTCCGCGTCTTTGCCGTGGCACTTCTTGTACTTGAGGCCGGAACCGCACCAGCAGGGATCATTGCGACCCAGCTTGGGGCCTGCCTGTTGGGCGCGGCGTGCGGCGGCGGCAACGGCGGGGTTTGTGTAGGTGCGGCGCACCGTAGGTCTTGTGCCCGGCAGTGCAGACTGGGGCATGGGCTGTGCAGCCTCGCTTGCCGCCTGCTGACCTTCGGAAATGGCGTTGGTCTCGGAGCTTGCGGCCTGACCGGCAAGACCTGCGGCCTTGGCACCTTCGGTGCTCGGCTGTTCCGGAGCCTGAGCGGTCTCGGCGGACTGTGCGGCTTCTTGTGCGCCAGCTTCACTTTCAGGCTTCGGCTGTTCACGCAGCTGCAGCTGGTCCGGCGATACGGTCTGTCCGTTGGGCAGGGTAATCCGGATGTTCAAGATACGGAGCATTGTCAGGGTGGCAATCTTTTCGATGCAGCCCTCGAACATCTTGTAGCCTTCGTTCTTGTAAATCATCAGCGGGTCTTTCTGGGCGTATCCGTGGAAACGGATGGCGTCCTTCAGCTGGTCCATGGCGTACAGGTGTTCTTTCCACACCTGGTCGATGGTCATCAGCAGGAACCTGCGTTCGATATTGCGGAAGTCCGCGTCGGGAATAATCTTGGTGAGCTTGTCGTAGCGCGCCTTGCAAAGCTCGATGATTTCGTCCAGCACCTGTTCCGGAGTCTTCTTGGTGGCTTCGTCGAAACTCAGGCTGTATTCCATGCCGAGGCTGCGCTGCAGGTCGGTGTGGAGCCCTTCCAGGTTCCAGTTTTCCACATAGCTCTTGGGCGGAATATAGTTGCTGACCTTGATGTCGCAGGCGTCTTCGATGCGGTTCAGGATTTCGTCACGGACATCTTCGCCGTTCAGAATACGACGGCGCAGCCCGTAAATCACCTTGCGCTGTTCGTTCATCACGTTGTCATAATCCAGCAAGTGCTTACGGATGTCGAAGCTCTGGCCTTCCACGCGGCGCTGGGCGCTACGGATAGAGCGGCTTACGATGGGGTGGGTAATCACCTCATCTTCGCCTACGCCAAAGCGGGTCATCAGGTTCTTGACGCTGTCGCCGCCGAAAATGCGCATCAGGTTGTCGTCGAGGGAGAGGAAATACTGGCTGGAGCCCGGGTCGCCCTGACGGCCGGAACGTCCGCGCAGCTGGTTGTCGATACGGCGGGATTCGTGGCGTTCAGTGCCCAGCACGTGAAGGCCGCCCACCTCGGTAACTCCGGGGCCGAGAGCGATGTCGGTACCGCGGCCGGCCATGTTGGTGGCGATGGTCACCTTGCCCTTGTAGCCGGCGAACTGGATGATTTCGGCTTCGCGGCTGTGGTTCTTGGCGTTCAGCACCTCGTGGGGGATTCCTTCTTTTTCCAGGAGGCCGTGGAGGTGTTCGGATTTTTCGATGGAGGCGGTACCCACCAGCAGGGGCTGGCCCTTTTCGTGACGGTCCTTGATTTCTGCCACGATGGCTTTCCACTTGGCCCCTTCGGACTTGTACACCATGTCCTGCATGTCCTTGCGGATGCAGGGCTTGTTGGTGGGAATCACCCAGGTGTTCATGTTGTAAATCTTGATGAATTCCGTAGCTTCCGTCTCGGCGGTACCGGTCATGCCGGAGAGCTTCTTGTACATTCGGAAGTAGTTCTGGAACGTAATCGTTGCAAGGGTCTGGTTCTCGCGACGGATCTGCACCTTTTCCTTGGCTTCGATGGCCTGGTGCATGCCGTTGCTGTAGCGGCGGCCTTCCATGAGGCGGCCCGTGTTTTCATCGACGATGATGATTTCGCCGTCACGCACAATGTAATCCACGTCGCGTTCGTACAGGTGCCAGGCGCGAAGGGCCTGGTCCAAGAAGTGCACCCAGTCCGCGTGTTCGCCGTACAGGTTGGTAATCTGCATCAGGCTTTCTACATGGTTCACGCCCTTTTCGGTGAGCTGGATGTTCTTGTCCTTTTCGTCAACGGAAAAGTCCTTGTTCTTGATGAGTTTCTGGGCAATCTCGTTTGCCTTCGCGTACTTGTCGGTGGCGTCTTCGGCAGGGCCGCTGATAATGAGAGGCGTACGGGCTTCGTCAATCAAGATGGAGTCCACTTCGTCAACGATACAGAAGTTCAGTTCCCGCTGCACCAGCTGGCTGGGTTCTACCGCCATGTTGTCGCGGAGGTAGTCAAAGCCGAATTCGTTGTTGGTGCCGTAGGTCACGTCGCTGTTGTAGCTCTTGCGGCGCTGTTCGGAATTGAGACCGTTTACGATGAGGCCCACGGTGAGTCCCAGGAACTGGTACACCAGGCCCATCTGCTTGGCGTCACGGCCGGCCAGGTAGTCGTTCACCGTCACCACGTGCACGCCATGTCCAGAAAGACCGTTCAGGTAAACGGGGAGGGCGGCAGCAAGGGTCTTACCTTCACCGGTGGCCATTTCGGCGATGGCGCCTTCGTGTAGCACCAGGCCACCGATCATCTGCACGTCAAAAGGCATCATGCGGAAGGGCTTTACCGACTCGGGGTACAGCTCGCGGACCTTCGCGTAGAGGGCGGCGGGCAGGTAAACTTCCCATTCGTTCTTGCCGCTGGCAAGTTCTGCCTTGGCCGTTTCCACTGCGCCCTGTAGTTCGGGTCCCAGGCGGCTGAAATCGAACTCGAATTCCGGCTTGAAGATGTTGAAGATACCCAGGCGGCGGTCGCAGGCTTCCTGACACACGGCGAAGGCTTCTACCTTGATGTCTTCCAGGGTAGCGCCGTTTTTCAGCTTTTCCCGGAATTCCGCACTCTTTGCGGCCAGGGCGGCATCGTCCAGGGCTTCCAGGGCCTGTTTCGCTTCGTGAATTTTTGCGATGACTGGCCTAAGCTGCTTTACCTTGCGTTCATGGGGCGTACCAAAGATCTTGTGGAGTACGGTATCGACTACGCTCATTTCATTTCCTTATACTGCCGGGGGCCCTTGCCCGCGGACACTGTTAAAAATTACGGCGAAAAGATAGAAAAAACGGGAAAAGGTGTGGCAAGGGGCATAAGAAATATGCGCGAATTGCACAAAATTAAGCGATAAATAATGTGTTTTAAAGCGTACAAGTGGAACAAATTAACACAATAAATCTATATTTCGCTCACTATTCCTAGTTGGAGGAACAAAAATGAAATTTTATGCATGCTTATGCTGGAATGCCGCACTTTTTATGGTAGCGGTGTTTTTCTTGTCTGCCTGTGGCAGCAACGGCGGCAGTGTGAACCAAGTTCAAGAGGAACAATCCTCCTCTTCTTCGATTGAAGGGTATGAGACCTTTGACGATCTTCCCAGATGCACCTCGAAAAAAGAAGGCAAAGAGGTCTATGTCGAAGAGGACGAAGCTGAATACGTTTGTGAAGATGGCGATTGGGTTAAGGCAAAGAAGCCCAGTACGGTAGCAGAATATGAAACATTTGATGACCTGCCCGCGTGCACCTCGAAAAAAGAAGGCAAGGAGGTCTATGTCGAAGAGGACGATATTGACTACGTTTGTGAAGATGGCGAATGGGTAGAGGCTGAGGGTGATTCAGATGGTAAATCCTCTGCGAGCAAGGACAAAACAAGCAGCAGCTCGGTAAAACCGTCTAGCAGCGATGGCGGAAGTGCCGTAAGTGGCGATGTTGCCAAAAAACGTATCGGTCCGGTAAGCCAGTATGGCCAGCTACAGGCCGGTGCACCCTCAGGAACAGGTCGAATCTATGGATCCTGCAAAGGAGTCAAAAGTGGTAACGAGGTCATGGTACAGGGTATGAGCCTTTTCTGGAGCATTGGCGACGAAGGGGCGAAATACTGGACATCCGGAATCGTGAATGGTCTTGTGTCAAAGCAAAATATCCAGTTGATCCGCGGAGCTATGGGAATCGATGAGGATTGGGGGAACGGCAACTATTTCACGGATACAAAGAAATACCAGGACATGATGGACGAAGTGGTTGCTGCGGCCATTGAGAACGACATCTATGTGATTATCGATTACCACAGTCACAAGGCAAACGATAATACCGACAACGCCAAGGCTTTCTTTAAACGCATGGCACAGAAATGGGGTGCCTACGACAACGTCATATTCGAAATATTCAACGAACCTATAAAACAAACCTGGTCAACCATTAAAAGCTACGCCAATCAGGTGATACCGGTAATTCGTGAATATTCCGACAACCTGATTGTAGTGGGCACGCCGAGTTATTCTGCCAATCCGGATGCTGCCGTTGGTAGCGCTATATCCGACAACAATGTGGCCTATACCTTCCATTTCTATGCGGGTGTAGATGAGTACCAGCATGACATAGATATTCAGGGGGCTAATGCCGAATATGCCATGCGCAATGGCCTGTCCGTCTTTGTGACGGAATGGGGCAATTCTGGACCGACCGGAGCCGGGAGCGTTGTTTCGAGCCGCAGTAGCAGCTGGTACAACTGGATGAAAAGCAACAAGCTTTCGGGAGCGAACTGGTCTGTTTCCGACAAGGCCGAAACGGCGTCCTATTTTACCACTTCGGGTGCATGGAGCTATTCTACCAGTGGAAACTGGGTAAATTCCAACATTTTTGCCTATTTGCCTACATCTTATACCGAATGCGACGGGTCTTCTTTGCCTAGCAGTTCTGCATCTGTTAAACCGTCTTCGTCCGCATCTTCGTCGGTTGGTGAAGCTGTCGATATTCTGGGCGGCGCCGGGTTGTTTAACGAAAACAGGACTACTTCGGGGTGGACTCTGAACGTGACCAATGGAGCCGCCGTTGGCAAGGTTAGAGGAGAGACGGATGATGATTTGAATTATGTCCTGGCTTTCTGGTCAAATGGTCCCCGCGTGACTGTCTATGACTCCTATTATGATGAATACTCCACCTATTATCCCGAAGAATACGATATCCAGGCGAAACACAAGGTGGCACTGAAAAATGGGTATTCCTATACGGTGCGGATGGGTCTTTATGCTTACGATAATGATGGGGTAGCTAGTCGTGATATCCAGGTGTCGATTTTGGAGACGACGTATTATGATGCCTATGCCGGCTGGATATTTGAATCCCCCGGGGAATACGAAGAGTTCACGGGAACCTATTGTCATGACTATCCGTCGGATAGCGCAGCAGAATTCCACATCGATGGTGGAAACGTCGTAGGCGGCTTTAGCGTGGTGTGGGTCGTCATCGAAGAAAGAGAAGGCTGTGACGGAGTTCTTTAGTTGAACTCCCGTTCCAAAGACTAAAAAAGACCCCGGTCGGGGTCTTTTTTGCAATAGGGTTGGCGCGAATTAGTAGTTCTCGGCGTTCACTTCGAAATAGGCCTGGGGGTGGGCGCACACGGGGCAAAGGGCCGGGGCCTTGGTGCCCACCACGATGTGCCCGCAGTTGCGGCATTCCCACACCTTCACCTCGCTCTTGGCGAAAACTTCTTGCATTTCCACGTTCTTCAGCAGGGCGCGGTAGCGTTCTTCGTGGTGCTTTTCGATGGCGGCCACCATGCGGAACTTGGCTGCCAGGGGCTTGAAGCCTTCGGCCTCGGCGGTCTTCGCAAAGCCTTCGTACATGTCGGTCCATTCGTAGTTTTCGCCGTCGGCGGCCTCTTTCAGGTTCTGGGCGGTATCGCCGATGCCTTCCAGTTCCTTGAGCCACATCTTGGCGTGTTCTTTTTCGTTGTCGGCGGTCTTCAAGAAGAGCGCCGCAATCTGTTCAAAGCCTTCTTTCTTGGCCTTGGAGGCAAAGTAGGTGTACTTGTTGCGGGCCTGGGATTCGCCAGCGAATGCGGCCTGGAGGTTCTTTTCGGTCTGGGTTCCGGCGTATTTGTTTGCCATAGTTTCCTCGTAATGGGTTGCGGGCTTACGCCCTTTGTGTCTCTAAAAGAATATAGGTTTTTTCTTGTCAATAAAGTAGTTATTTTACGATTCTCGACAATATGGAACGGCGGTATGTACTTCCGCTGACAGAAGATTCTTTACGGAATATGTAATCAGCCCGTTCCCGAGCGTCCATTTCTTTTTTCTGGAATCCTTCGTCGTCTTCGGCGACGCGCATGTAGCCCTTCCGGGAAACGGGAATGTAATCGTCCCAGGCCACATCTACGTTGTAGTACCTGCCATTGCCCGCCTTTACCTGGACTGTATCGACCCTCTGCACGGCCTTGTAGCCGTGGGCCGTTACCTCGATTTCGGCCTTGTCGCCAGCGAATCGGTTTTCCGATGTTTTCAGTATGGAGCGGGTTACGCATTTTGGGTGGGCAAAATGGCTGTCGCCGTAGAAATTTGCAAGGGCCTCTTGCTCCCAGAAACAGGACCGACGGTTTTCCTTAATGCCGTAGATGTTTTCGTGGGTGCGGGTCTGCTGGTATAGCGGCACGGCAAGGAGCGGGGCGAAGGCGTAGTACATGGCGCGGAAGTACCACTGGTTGAAAACCATGAATTCAGAGCGGGAATCTTCGAGACAGTAACTTTTGTAGCGGTCCGGATTGCAGTCCAGGTCCAGTTCGTTCAGGTGCTTTGCCTCGATGACATTCAGCTTGCAGACCTTGTTGAAATTGAAATCGTCACCGAAACCGCAGTTATTGTCCCGCAAAATTTCCAGCATCTGCATCTGGGCCACCGGCGTAAACAGCAGCCTGAATTCCACCTCGTTGTTGCGGTCCATGGTATTGAACAGGGTTTCGAAATCCCGGTTCGCCATGATGGTGTACTGGGAATCGTCGTCCAGCTTGCGGGAGAACTTTTCCAGCTTTTTGCGTTCGGCGTTCTTGCTTCTTTTGCCCCAGAAGGAATGTTCGTCGTTGGCAAGGCCGGAACATGTCCTATGGAAAACCAGGTTCGGCGCCGCGTCGCAGCCGTACAAAAGGAACGTGTCCGTATAGTATTCCGGAAAGGGCTTGGTCACGCTGGCCTCCAGCGTTTCGGTGCGCCGGTACGAACTGTTTCCGGATCGGACCATGTACGAAACTTTTCTGGAACCGTAATAGGTTTTTTCGCCCCACTGCATGTATAGCGTGCGGCCCAAGATAAAGGGGTTGCCGTTGATTTCGCCGCTGTGGGCGAACAGCACCGACTTGTCCCGGTTGTATTCGTCGTTCCACCCGAATTGACGGTAGAGTTCCCGTAGGCGGCCCGTGGTAAAGAAGGGGTCGAACTGGATTTTCGGAACGGTTTTCGTTATCATGCGTACCGTCACGTCCCAGTCAAAAAGCCGGTTCAGTGGCTGCATCTGCTCCCAGGCAAGGCGCTTGTTTTCTTGCAGGTCGCTTTCTTCTTCTTCGATTTCAGCCCTGAGCCTTTTGATTTTGGGGTGAACGACTCCAAACAGCAAAACCAGGAGAAGCACTAGCGCCAAGACGCAGATGGCGGCATACTGCGGGATCTCCATAAAGTAGATGCCCGCCCCGATTGCGGCGACTGCCAAAAGCCAGAGAAAGCCCCGCCAGAATTTGGCCCAGGAAAGGCTACCGTTCAGCTCGGCAATGGTCTGTTCCGAATTCCTAATCTTGTTTACGGTAACGCGGTTCTCCTGGACATCGATTCCCGAAATTTTTACCAGCTCGTCGAAAGTTTCTTCGGCGACTTTCCGAAAGCGTTCCCGGAATTCGGTGCGGAAACGCTCTGCCGGATTGTAAACGTCTTCTACCAATGGCGGGCCGCCCCGAAGGTGTTAAAAGAAGGTCTCCCGAGCCCGAGCCTTTGTTTCGGCGGAAGCGGTAAAGGGAATGCGCGTGGTGTAGCCGGAACGGGCCGCCACAATCTGCTTGGTAGGCCAGCAGAACACGTCGGTATTCCACTGGAGCACCGTGTCGTTGTAAAGGGCCCGTGCTGCCGTGATTTCTTTTTGCAGGTAACTGTTCTGCTGCATGGCGTCGGCAATGGCGTTGTGGGCCTTGAGTTCGGGGTAGTTTTCGATATGGGGGAACAGCCTGGCAAAGGAGGCGTCAATCTGGGTGGCCACCTGGTTGCGTTCCGCATCGGGCAAGATACCGCCGCGGTAGGCGGCCACGGTCTTCATCACGTCCTTGTCCAGGTCGATGGCCCTGTTCACGAGCCCAGCCACGTTCTGCAGAATCTGCACCCGCTGTTCCAGGTAGTTGTCGATTTGCGAAGCCTCGCTCTGGAGTTTCTGTTGCAGCTGCTGAAAGTAGTTCTTGGCGCCGATTTTCATGAATAAAAAGATGAGCCCGGGCAAGATTCCGCAGAGCCAGAGCAACAGTTCGAACAGGAGCGACCCCACACCCACCTGTATGGGAATCTGCTTTTCGATTACGTTCACGTCGCGGCCTTCCGGATTCACTTTGCCGGTCATTTCGTCCAGTTCGTTTGCCATTTATTCCTCGTAACGGGTTGCGGGCTTTTGCCCCTTGTGTCTATGGGAATATATAATAATTTATAGTTAGCCCTACAGCAGATAGTCCATCCGTATATTCCGCATGCTTTCAAACAGGTTCGCCTTGAGGGTGGAATTGCCCTTGGTAAGGCTCTTGATTTCTTCGCGGATAGACTTGCGGTGGCTCGCTTTGGAAAATTCGCAGGTGCAGGTGAACTTGCGGATGTCGGCGTCTTCGGCGTATTCGATAATCTCCGATTCTTCGCAGTAGCAAAGCGGACGGATAACACTCACCGGGTATTTTTCGTAGGGCACCATGGGCGGCATGCCGCTGAATTCGCCCTTGTAAAGCATGTTCATCAGCAGGGTTTCCACGATGTCGTCCATGTGGTGGCCCAGCGCAATCTTGTTGTAGCCGTTTTCACGGGCGAACTTGATAAGCTCGGTGCGCCGCTGGGTGCTGCACCAGTAGCAGTTCAGCTTGCGGCCCTCTTTGAGTCGGCCTTCTACCGCCACGTCCTTAAAGAAAAACGGGATTTGCGGATACTGCTGTGCCATTCGTTCCAGAAATTCCCGGGGGGCCTTGTCCGCAAAGTCGCTCTGGATGTGGATGGCGGCGATTTCGCAGTCGGGCAAGAACTTTCCCATGCGGGCGGCCAGTTCCATCAGGAGTACGCTGGAATCCTTGCCGCCACTGACGGCAACCAGCACCTTGTCGCCGTCTTCAATCAGGTTGAAGTCGTGCAATGCCTTGGTGATCTTTTTGCTGATGCGTTTGCGGATGGCGTTGGACATGGTAGAGGTTCGTTTGCGGCGTTTAAGAAAAAAGGGGCTCGCTTGTGCGACACCCCTTTTTTAGTTTGTTTGCACCTTGCGGTTAGTCGTCGGTCAGGTGGGTGGGCATCAGCAAGAAGCTGAAGTTCAGGCCTTCGCCAACGGGCTCGATGATGCAGGCGCCAATGGGGTTGTTCATCTTCATCACCGTTTCTTCGGACTTGCACATGCTGAAGATTTCAGAAATGTAGCGTCCGTCAAAGCCGATGCTGAAGGAGCCTTCGCCGTTGTGGGTCACGGAGAGGGCTTCGCGGGAATCGCCGCCCACATCCGGGTCGCTTGCGCTGAGTTCCAGGTTGTTGCCTTCGAACTGCAGGCGCACCTTGTGGGTGCGGGCGTTGGCCATAGAAATCACGCTGCGCATCTTGTTCAGGAACTCTACGGTGTTCAGCTGCACGGTGCGTTCAAAATTCTGGGGAATCACCGCACGGTAGTTAGGATACGGTCCTTCGTAGAGCTTGGAAATCACCTGGATAGATTCGGTGCTGAACAAAATGTGGGTCGAAGACGCACGGGCCTCGATGGTGGCGTCGGCCTTGGCCATGTGCAGAATCTGTTCCAGGGGCTTGCGGGGGACGATGACGCCGCTAGACAGGCTTGCGCCTTCTTGCTCGATGGCGGCACGACCCAGACGGTGACCGTCGGTTGCAATCATGGAGACCTTGCCGTCGCCCGCTTCCAGGAAGATGCCGTTCAGGCTTAAGCGGGTGGAGTCGGTAGAGGTGGCGAACTTGGTCTTTTCGACCAGGAATTCCAGTTCGCTCTTGGCAAAGTTCAGGGTTTCGCCTTCGTTCACTTCGGGGAACGGCGGGAAATCGCTGGCATCGAAACCGGTGATGCTTGCCTGGCCCTTTTCGCTCCAGCGGATCTTGGCGAGGTAGTTTTCCACATCTACGCTTACGGTAGCGATGCTCGGATCTACGAGACTCTTCACCAGTTCCAGAAGCTTGCGGGCGTTGATGACCACGGAACCGTCGCGTTCACCTTCGACTTCTACCTTGACCCTGATGCCCAGGTCCAGATCCGTCGCGCTCACTTCGAGGACATTGCCTTCGAGCCTGAGGGCGAAGTTGTTGAGAATCTGGATAGTGGACTTGTTCGGCACCGCGTTGACGGCGGCGCTAAGAGCGTCCAGGAATACAGCTTTTTGGATTTGGAATTTCATAGATTAGGCACCCCTTTGAATGATAGTCGTTCCGACGAAAAATACCACAGCGATTACGGCCAGGGCCACGATGACCCACTTGTTCATGGAATTGGACTTTTTAGGCGTGAAATTCTTTGCATTCTGCATGGCACGCCTACGATCTCTCCGGCTCATAAAAAATCTCCATTGTTTTATGGAGTAAAAACTACTATTTTAAGAGCGAAAAAAGGAATGCTTATGGATAAAACAGTGCTAAATAAGCTGAAAAACCATGCCATGGGGTTTGCCTCCGCGACCCTGGTCCGTGTTGAACTGGCAACCGAAGAAAGCCGACTCAAGACCAAGTTCCAGGCCCTGGGGCAAAAGCTCTACGGAGCCGTGCAAGACGACCTTCTGAAGGCCATCAAGGACGACCCGTCGGTGGTGGAAATTATCGGCGGCATCGAAGAAAGCCAGAAAAAGATTGCCGAACTGGAAAAGAAGCTTTCCAAGGAATCTGCGGGGAAGAGTGAAAAAGCTTGAGGTCCATGTTTTCCCGAGCAAGACCTCGGCGCCCAAGAACTACAAGATTTCCCTGACCAGGGTGATCGTGATGGTGGTTCTCCTGGCTTGCGCCATTCTCGGGTTCGTGCTGTTTTCGCCCCAGAAGATTGTGGCGAACCTCTCCGACGGTAACGTGCTTTCGGTGTACCGCCAGAACATGGCCATCAAGAAGGAGATTAAGGATATCCGCCAGTCGGTGGACGAGTCTATCCTCAAGGCCGAAGAGACCCGGCTCTTGCGGGACAGCACCGTAAGCCTTAGCGGGCTCGGGTTCACCCTGGAAGAATCCGGCCGGGACATGCGTTCGGGTAGCGAACGCAAGAGCCTTGCCGAAATCGAGAAGACCTTCAGGCGCCTGCTTGCCCGGCTGGAGCAGGATTCCGTGACGGCGGCTATGGTGCCTGTGCTGCACCCCTTCAAGAATAGCCACGCCGTCAAGAACCGTTTCGAGATGATTTACGACCATTTTACCGAGCAGGAACTGCCCCATCGGGGCATTGATTACGTGGCTGCCGTGGGCGATACCGTAGTGGCCACCGGTGCGGGCGTCGTGGCCGAGGTCCGCAACCATCGCGGATTTGGACTTTCCATGAAAATCGAGCATATGCCGGGAGTCAAGACGTTTTATGCCCATCTGGGGCAGGCCCTGGTGCAGCCGGGTGTGCGCGTTCGGCGCGGGCAGCCCATCGCCATCATCGGCGAGAGCGGCACGGAGTCCAGCGTGGCACTCCATTACGAAATCCGCCTGGACGGCACTCCCATAAACCCGGAGGACTACTTTATAACGAAACAATGAGACGGGTCCGCGCACACCTCATATCCCTTGTCCTTAAAAACCTCTAGCGGATCCTCGCCTTGGTTCGACTACGCTCACCACAGGACGCGAGGATGACCTCTCTTGAGACCAACTATCCTAACCACTAATCACCTATACCTCTTGTAACCAGCGGCCCTAATACCTACAACCTACTACCTAACACCTATCATGACTCCTTTCGAACAGAACATCATCGCCCTCGTGTGGGATTGTGACAAGACCCTCATCAGCAGTTACATGCAAGAGCCGCTGTTCCGCCATTATAAAGTGGATGGCGGCAAATTCTGGCGGGAGGTGAACGCCCTCCGTGAATACTACGGCCGTAGCGGCGTGCACGTGAATCCGGATACCAGTTACCTGAACCATGTGCTGACCTATGTGAAACAGGGACTGTTCAAGGGGCTTTCGAACAAACTATTGCATCAGTTCGGGAGGGAGCTTGTATTCTATCCAGGGCTTCCGGAATTTTTCGGGAACATCAAGGGGCTGGTGGAATCGGACCCGAAATACAAGGCCTTCGATATCAAGCTGGAGCATTACGTGGTGAGCACGGGTTTTGCGGAAACTATCCGGGGGAGTGCCATCGCGCCCTTCGTGGATGGAATTTTCGGATGTGAATTTATCGAGACGCCGGCTCTCCCCGGTTTTGATACGGATGCGGCGAAGACGTGCGCCGCTCCTGCCGAAGGAGAAATCAGCCAGGTGGCCTGCGCCCTGGACAATACTTCCAAGACCCGCTACCTTTTTGAAATCAACAAGGGGAGCAACAAGTATCCCGACGATATCGACGTGAATTCCACCATCGCCCGGGGCGACCGCCGTGTGCCCTTCGAGAACATGCTCTACATTGCCGACGGACCTTCGGATGTGCCCGCTTTCAGCATCTTGAATTACAATGGCGGCTCTACCTTTGCGGTTTACCCCAAAGGGGACGTGAAGGCTTTCCGCCAGGTGGAAAAGATGCGCCAGGACAGCCGCGTGCAGATGTTTGGCGAAGCCGACTATACCGAAGGTTCGCAGTCGTGGCTGTGGCTCACCGAAAAGGTCCGTTCCATCGCCGACAAGATTGTGGAGTCCAAGCAGGCGGCCATCAAGAACAGCGTCAGCGCCCCTCCGGGCCATTTGAGCTAGATCCTAGCCCCTAACTTCTATTCCTCTCGCACCAGGCGTCCTTTCAGGTCGAAAAATTTCTTGCTCCGGAAATTGACTTTCGAGCGGTTTATGGTGTTTGGATTTTTACGGATAGCCTGGGACTCTTCTTGGTTGACGACTTCTGATGAACTGGAGCTATGTTCTTCTGGGTTTTCTATTTCGGTATTGTTTTTCGGGGCGGGTTCGTTGTAGAGCGCCAGAATCTCGCTTTCGGAAAGGGCGCGGCTGTAGATTCTCAGGTCGTCGATGCAGCCCTGGAAATAGCTCCACTTGGAGCGGGTCCCGAGCCTGAGGGGGGCCGTCCCGTTTTGGACCTGCACGCCGTAGGTCTTGTCGTATAAATCGTCCTGGTCTTTCTGGATACCGTTTTTGAACAAAGTAATCTTGTTGGTTTCTATGTCGTAGCGGGCCACAAAATGGATCCATTCTTTTTCTTGGATTTCTTCTTGCACGTAGCTTCCGGAACCGAGGCCGCCTTCTAGATTAAAAGCGTAGGCGGACATCCTGTTCGGCCTGTTTTCTTGGCCTTGGTCAAGGTCCCTGTTGTACATGCGGAACACCCATTCATGCTGGTGGGGCTCCCCCTTGCCCATCCAGTGCACGTAGCCGCCGGCTTCTGCATTCTGGAAGTTCAGCACTTCGGGGCTGACCCACACCGAAACCGTCAGGGCGCCTGCGGTGGAAATGCTGAAAACGTCGTTGTCCGGAATTTCCAGGTAGGCTCCGTTGCCGTCGAAGGCGACGCAGGAATTCTCGTTGCCGAAGCGATCCGTGGAAAATGTGGCTCCGTGGTTTTCGGCGGTGGCGATTTCTGTGACGGCATTGTTTTCGAAAGTGCCGTTGAAGGGGTAATACGCCACAAGCCCTTCGGAAGGGATTGCGGTGGATTCCGCGGCGGCAACAGCGGCGGCGGCCATTGCCGCCAGATAAAGAACTTTACGGAACATTGCTAAACGACCCATCGTGAATAATGATATAAAATCTAATGCATTTCGTCATATTCGTTGGCGAGGTTTATGGAAAAAAACTTTTTACTCATTTCAAAGGCTTTTTTTCCTGAAAAAATACGTCTATACATGTAGGGACCATAAGGAGGAAAAAAATTAACCCTTGACATTATGTCAAATCTGATATATATTTATGAACCAGAACTACAAACCCATAGCATGGCTGCACGAGCAGCCTCAAACGCCACCTTTGTCGCAAAAAGCGAGGATTGAAACAGGATACCTGTTACGGTTATTGCAATCAGGAATGAAATTGTCATTGCCGCAAAGTCGACCTATGCCTTCTATAGGAGCACATTGTCATGAATTGCGTATCAATGATGAGGATAAAACGTGGAGACTTTTTTATCGGATTGATGTGGATGCAATTGTCGTAATTTTATGGACAGAAAAGAAAACGAACAAGACGCCTGATGAAGTTTTGGAACTTTGTCGCAAGCGCTTGAAATCTTATGACTCGAGGGACTAAAAATGGATAAACAGAAAAAAGAGCGTCTGGAGAAAAAAGGCTGGATAGTTGGTGATGTGGACGATTTTTTGGGATTAAGTCCTGCCGAAATGGCAATTGTTGAAATGAAGGTTGCTTTGGCAAAGGCTCTTGTCAACAAGCGGAAAAATTGCGGAAAAACTCAGGTTTTGGCGGCTGTCCTTGCGAATACAAGCCAGTCTCGATATGCAAAGGTTGAACATGCTGATGCAAGTGTTTCGCTGGAGCTGATGATCAAGATGTTCTTTGCCCTTGGGGCAAATAAGAGGGAATTGTTGAAGGTTCTGTCTGCCGCATGATAAGTTCAAGACAAAACACCCGTTTTTGACCCAAATTCCCCAACCACCAGCCACTAACCACTAACCACTTATTATATATTTAAAGTCCCTAGACCTCGTTTTGGCGGGCGGGCGGTACTTTCCGTCAAGAAACCGGCGGGGTTCGGAGGCGTTCCATACTTTTGGAGGGCCTTTTAGGGATTTGACTAATCGATTTTGCTTTACTTTTAGGAGTTTTATGGCAAATAAGTGTAAGCGCGGAATCCTGATTAGCAAGACGCCCTACGAAAAACGCATCGCCATCATGGAAGACGGCGAACTTGCGGAATTGGTCGTAGAAAGTGTGTCTTCTACCAGGGTTCTGGGCAATATATATAAGGGTGTCGTTCAGAAGGTGCTTCCCGCCTTGAAGGCCGCGTTTATCGATATCGGCCTGGAAAAAGCGGGGTTCTTGCACCAGGACGACGCCATGGACAGGAACGAGCTGTTGCGTCGGGAATACGGCGACGACGGCGACGAGGAAGGCTCCTCCAAGGAAATCTCCATCGACGAGATTCTCCAGGAAGGCCAGGAAATCATGGTCCAGGTGGTGAAGGAACCTATCAGCACCAAGGGTGCCCGTCTGACGACTCATCTGAGTTTTGCAGGCCGGTTCCTGGTGTGCATGCCGGGTACCAACTTCGTGGGCGTGTCCAAGCGCGAGCGCGACCATGCCAAGCGCCGGGAATTCCAGAAGGTGGTCCGCCGCCTGAAGGCCCGCGATGTGGGCTATATCGTGCGCACCAACGGGCTGAACGAGTCCGAATTCGAAATCCAGAAGCAGATGCGGGAGCTGGAGAGCAAGTGGGAACAGACGAAGTACAACTTTGAGACCATGCCCGCCGAAACCTGCATCTACGAGGAGTCGGATTCTATCGAGCAGACGGTCCGCGAATACTTTGGCGAGAACACGGACTACGTGTACATCGACAATCGGGACGAATACTTCGCACTTCGCGACTACCTGAAGGTGCTCTCTCCGGACAAGCTGGACAAGGTGAAGCTCTGGAGCAGTAACGAGAGCCTGTTCGAGTACTTCAAGATTGAAAACGATTACGCCCGCTCCCTGCAGCGCCAGGTACCGCTCCCCCGCGGAGGAAACCTGGTCATCGAGCAGACCGAGGCCCTGGTGTCCATCGACGTGAACACCGGTCCGAAGGTCCACGGCAAGGACCAGAGCAAGATCATCCTCGAGACCAACATCGACGCCTGCCACGAGATTGCAAAGCAGCTTAGGCTTCGCGACGTGGGCGGTCTTATCATCATCGACTTTATCGACATGGAGACCGACGAGGATCGCGAGAAGGTTTACCAGGAATTCCGCAAGGCGATTCGCCGGGACAAGGCGCCTATCAGCCCCGCTCCCATTAGCCAGTTCGGCCTGATGGAAGTGACCCGCAAGCGCGTGCGCGTGAACCTGATGACCGAGAAGACGGAAATCTGTCCGGTGTGCCACGGCGGTGGCCGCATTGCCACGCTGGAATCTACCTTGGGCATGATCGACCGCTGGATGGCCCGCGCTCACGGCAAGGGAAAACTGAAGGAAGTGACCCTGGTGGTGAGCAGCCCCCTGGTGGACGTGTTCTGCAAGGACATGGCCCGTATGTTCCACTATCTGGAATACAAGCACAGCATGAAAATCGACCTGGTGGAAGACGAACATGCCCATGTGAACCAGTTCTGGATGTACGACAAGGCGGGCGAGGATATTACGGACCTTTACAATTTCGCGTAAGGCCCTTGGCGCCTGCTCGACGATTGCGCAAGTCGCCGCCGGGTGCCGTCTCGAAACTGTGAATATGAGCCTTGCGGCTTTGCCGCAGGGCTTTTTTTATCTTAATTTTTAGGCGTTCAATTTTAAGGGCGCCCGTTGGCGCCGAAAAACGGAGATTGTTATGAATAGAGTAATTCTGGTTGCCGCTGCCGCCGCCGAGATGGCCGCGAAGGTGAAAGAAGTTGTGGACGCCGCCGCTGCCGCTGGCGTCAAGACCGCCGTGTATAAGCCCTGCGCAAATGGTGCCGAGGCGGCGGCGGAACTGAAGGAACACCGTTCCGCCGTGCTGATGGAGAAGATTGCCGCCGACTTCTTGCAGAAGGACTTTGCCTCTGTGGATACCGTGGTGGTGGAAGGTGCGGAAGGCATGAACGACGTGCTGGCCCACAAGTTCAACGATGACCTCGCCACCGCCCTGGATGCGAAGGTCTATTGCAACGGCGAAGATGCCGACCTGTTCTGCCCGAACCGCATCATGCATTGCCCCAAGTGCCTCGCGAAGGAATTTGCCGCCCCCGCTGCCGAACGCAAGACCAGCCAGGCCATGTTCCGTGCGGGCCTGCTCCTGAAGGCATCGAAGGCGAAGAAGCGCATTGTGCTGCCCGAAGGTTCTGAACCCCGCACCGTGCAGGCCGCGAAGCTGGTCATTGACCGCAAGATCGCCGTACCCGTGCTGGTGGGCAAGAAGGACGAAATTTTCAAGGTGGCCAAGGAACAGGGCGTTTCCCTCCCTGCCGATATCGAGATTATCGAACCGACAGCTGAACTTGCCGAAAAGTACGTGCCCACCCTTGTGGAACTCCGCAAGTCCAAGGGCATGACCGAAGAACAGGCCCGTGCGGCCCTCGCCGACAACGTGATGCTTGCCACCATGATGCTCAAGATGGGCGAAGTGGATGGCCTCGTTTCCGGCGCTATCCATTCTACCGCAGACACCTTACGCCCGGCCCTGCAGGTTATCAAGTGCGCTCCCGGCGTCAAGTCCGTAAGCTCCGTGTTCTTTATGTGCATGCCCGGCAAGACCTACATCTACGGTGACTGCGCTATCAACCTGAACCCCACCGCCGAAGAACTTGCCGGAATCGCCATGCAGTGCGACGACACCGCCAAGGCCTTCGGGCTGCCCAGCCGTGTGGCTATGCTGAGCTACAGCACCATGAATAGCGGTAAGGGTCCGGACGCCGACTTGGTGCGCGAAGCTACCAAGTTGGTCAAGGATGCTCGTCCCGAGATGCTGGTGGATGGCCCGCTGCAGTATGATGCCGCTACCGTCGAAAGCGTCGGCTCTCTGAAAGCCCCCGGAAGTTCCGTGGCCGGCAAGGCAACCGTGTTCGTGTTCCCGAGCCTTTCTGCCGGTAACATCGGCTACAAGGCCGTACAGAGGAGTGCCCACGGCACCATCGCCATCGGCCCCATGCTCCAGGGCCTCGCCAAGCCGGTGAACGACCTTAGCCGTGGCGCCCTCGTGGAAGACATCGTCTATACCATCGCGCTGACTGCCGTTCAGGCGGGGTAATAATAAGGGAGGGCTCGTCAGATTTTGTCCCCGGCAATAAAACCTAATACCTAATTATCCACCTCTAGCGGATCCTCGCTTTCGCGAGGATGACGAGTCCTAAATTACTAATCGCTAACTAGCCTGTAGGGCCCTACTTCTTCCCGACTTTTGCGTTCAGTTTTTTCTGGATTTCTTTCAGGTGCCAGCGCCCCCGCCGGTCTTCGAGAAAGAAGTCCGTACGCACGCCACGGGCAAGCCCCTTGTCGATAATCTTCTGGGCTTCTTCATATTGCTTTTGGTCTAGACGGAATTCAGCCAGAAAGTAATAGTTGTAAATGTCGGCAGGGTCGTTTTCCATGGCGAGCATCAAGTATTTTTCTGCCAGTGCTTTATCCGGCCACGATAGGATAATGGGGATGTAGGGGAGCAATTGGTGCGCCCGTCCAAGTACCTGATAATTTTGTGTGGCGGCAGCTACGTCGCGGACCTTGGCGGCCAGGCCGTCTTTTATTGCTGCAAGTGGATTTTTCTCGGCCGCCCACATGGAAACGGATGCCGCATAGATATGGGCGATTTCACGATTATTCGGATAGCGGTTGTATGCCTTTTCGCTGAGAACTTTCAGAGAATCAAGCTTGAGCTTGCGTTGGTTTTTGTCGAATGGAACGAATCGGAAAGTGAAATAGGCACTCTTCACCAGACCTTCCGTGGCCTTTTCGTGGATAGAAGGGTCTTTCTGTGCGCGCTTGTATGCGGCAATCATTAAGTCCGCATTTTTTTTGTCGGCCTTGTCGCCATTGGCACGTTCTGCACGAGCCCCATAGCAGGAGTCCGCAAAGGCCAGGTCCTTGTTCGCAAAGCAACAAATGGCCCCAAGCAGGACGATACAAAAAAAACGAACCATATTCATAATGTGGAATGCGTAGTGTGTAATGTATAATGAATAATTTCACACTTCACATTACACACTTCACACCTTTATTTCCTTCCCTTGCCTTTTCCGGAGAAGTAGTCCTGCTGACGGGTGGCGCCAAGCACGGCATGCCATAGCGTTCCGTTGGGATTGATTTTCTTGCGTTCGTTGACGGCGTATTCTATAGGCACATGGCTGAACTGTTCGTTCATGCTGCCCACCACCATGTCGGTCTTGCCCGCCATGCCTGCGTGCACCGCACTTTCGGCCAGCTGGAAGCAGAAAATGGCGTCTGTTCCCTTGGCGGGAATGCTACGAACCATGTAGCTCGGGTCAAAGTACTTGATGTTGACTTCGATTCCCACCTTGTCGAAGTGGTTCTTGATTTCACGGGTCAAAAATTCACCGATGTCGTTTTTCAACACATTGCCGCTGGCGTCCTTGCGTTCCGGCAGGCCCTTGAACAGCTCTTGCCCTGCGCCTTCGGCCACGGCGATGACGGCATGGGTCTTGCCGCTGGAGTATCGGCTTTCGAGAGCCTTGAAAAGCCCGTTCTCGCCTTCCAGTGTGAAGGGTACTTCGGGAATGAGGCAGAAGTTCACTACCGTGGTGGCGAGAGCCGCGTAGGCGGCAATAAATCCGGAGTCGCGACCCATGAGCTTTACCAGGCCAAGTCCGTTGAAAGCTCCGTTGGCTTCGTTGTGGGCGCTGGTAATCACGTCTGTGGCGCTGAGCACCGCCGTCTCGAAACCGAAGGTGCGGTCGATCAGGTTCAGGTCGTTGTCGATGGTTTTCGGGATACCGATGACAGAAATGGGCTGGCGACGCTTCTTGACTTCTTCGGCAATGGCGTGAGCGCCCCGGAGGGTTCCGTCACCACCGATACAGAACAGCACGTTGATGTTCAGACGCATGAGGGTATCCACCATTACGGAGGGTTCCTGCATGCCGCGGGAACTCCCCAGGATAGTTCCGCCGTCATCCTGGATGGCATCTACCACGTCGGGGTTCAGCATGATAGGCGGGTAGCCGTAGGCCGGGTTCAGCCCGCGGTAACCATAAGGTATGCCAAAAATGTTTCGCACTCCGTAGTCAAACCACAACACTTGTACCAGGCCCTTGATGACGTTGTTGAGGCCGGGGCAAAGTCCGCCGCAGGTTACGATGCCAGCACGAGTCCAGGCGGGGTCGTGGAAAATGGTTTCCCTGGGCCCTGCCGCCTCAAGCGAAGGAATCTCCTTGCCCTTTGCGCAGAATTCCTTGATGCGGTTGATGTCGGTAGTAAGGCTGATACGGTCCTGGTCCGAAACGAAGGACACTCCCTTCATGGGGGATTTCAGTGTTCCCGTTCCCACGGTTTCTATGCTCAGATCGTATTCTTCGGGGTGTTGTAAAATGTCTTCTTGCGTCATGCCTTAAAAATACAAAAAAGATCCCCGACCAGGTCGGGAAAGACATTTTTGGACCGTCAAGCACCGACACCTTAATCGGATCCTCGCCTTGGTTCGACGCAGCTCACCACAGGTCGCGAGGATGACAATCCTAGTCGCTATCCCCTAACCTCTAAATCCTAGCCCCTAGATCCTAATCCCTATATCTCCAGCGGCGGGAAATGTATCTTGGTGCGAAGTCCCGGGTTCGCGTTTTCCATCTCGATTTTCATGTTGGTGAGGGTGCAGAGTTTTTTCACCATGGAAAGGCCGATACCCGTTCCGCTTGTGCGGCGGGTCATTTCGTTTTCGACGCGGTAGAATTCCTGGAAGACCTTTTTCATTTCGGCAGGGGGAATGCCCGGACCGTAGTCGCGCACCGCCAGATAGACATCGGTATCTTTGATACGGAGCTCGATGACAATCATCTTGTAGTCCGCATCTTTGGAGAACTTTAGGGAGTTGTCCACTAGGTTCATCAGAATCTGCATAATGGCGTCCCGGTCCATCATCAGGGTGATGTCCCGGACATCGGTGTCCGAAGAGACGGTGAGCTCGAAGCCGTGCTTTTCCACGTTCTTGCTGTAGGTGGACACAAAGTCGTCCAGCACGGCCTTGGGCCTGTCCTTGCTAAGCTGCACGTTCCAACGGTCGCCATCCAGTTTAGACAAGTTAAGAACGTTCTGGATTAGGCGAGTAAGTCTGTCCGCCTCGCTGGCGATTTGGTTGTAGTACTTCTGCTTTTTCTCTTCGTTTGCCACCCAGGAGTTCTGTAACAGCTCGGCGTACATGCGGATAGAAGTCAGGGGCGTTTTCAGCTCGTGACTCACCGCCGAAATAAAGTCCTGCCTTTTCTTGGCCAGGTTCAGTTCGCTTCGGGTCAGGCGGTAGATGGCCACGAGACCGCCTCCCAAGATGATAAGCACCACGGCTCCGAGGAAAATCAAGAAAGAGCTTCCCCTGGAATCATCCCTGTGCTTCATGTGCATGACCAGGGAAATCTTGTTGAGGGGTGGGATCAGCTTGGTGGAGAAAATTTCTTGGGATTCGTTGTGCGTGCCAAAAGAAAGCAATACTCTCGGGCCATCTTTGAATTCCAACACCAAATCCTTTTCAAGAGGGTAGAACTGCGTCTCGTTTTTGACCAGGCTATTCAAGTAAACTTTGGTATCGACGATATATCCCTGGATATAGAGTTCGCTCCCTCTGGTCACGTTGCGGTAGAATACAATGTAGTCGCTGTTGACTTTCGCCATGAAGGGCTCGATTTCCACTTCGAAATTGTAGGTCACCGGTGTAGAGGTCAAGCTGTCTATGTTCTGGGATTCGGCGTTGAAGGCCAGGTTTTCTTTTTCAGATGCCGTTTCAATTCGGTGTGGCCTCGCGGCTTCTTCTTTTTCGCTGCGGTCCAGTTTTGGGTCTTGCTTATAGATATGGTCAATGACCTTTTCTACGGAATCTCTGGGCTGGGCCTTAGCCTCGATACCGCGGTTTTCGATATTCAGTTCGTCCAGGATGCCCTTGATTTTATTGCGGACTTCTTCGCGGCGCAGCCTTTCTTTTTGCGGAATCTGCTCCAAAAGGATTTCCCCGAAACGGCCTTCGGGCAAGAAGGGCGTGCGGAGCGTGTTATCAGGAGTGAGTTGGAAATGTCCCACAAGGCCCGCATATTGACTGGTGACGGGGTAGTCCACCAGTTCGGAGAGGGTGTTTTCTTCGCCGCCAATCACCTGCACTGTTCGGATGAACCCGTATTCGGAATAGGAACGTTTTTCTTCGACGGCCAGGTCGCGGGCAAGCCTCTGGTTCAGGGTGTTGGCCACGAACATGGCATGCCCTGTATAGAGGGAGTTTGTACCCAGCTGCAACTGAGAATACGCCTGGTAAAGAAGAATTACCAGGGGTATCGTGATGACAACAAAGATGGAGGCAAAGATTACGTGGACTTTGTGCATTCAGGCGTAGAACACATCTGGTAGCCTTCCCCGCGGAACGTTACCAGGAACTTCGGGTGGGAAGGATCGTCTTCGATTTTCTTGCGAAGCTTGGTGATGTGGATATCTACGGTACGGGTATCTACGGAGTCGGCGTTTTCGTAGCCCCAGACCTTGCGCAGCAGTTCGGAGCGGGGAACGGCGTGGTCGCGATTGGTCCACAGGTATTCAAGAATTTCCACTTCCTTGCGGGTAAACGCAATCTCTTCGGTGCCGCGGGTTCCGCGGTATTCGCGGAAATCAATCTTCAGGTTGCCGGCGATGAGCTTGCCCTCGTTTTCGGCGCTCTGGCGGCTGCGGCGCAGCACTGCCTCGATGCGGGCGAGCAGCATGGGCACGGAGAACGGCTTGGGGATGTAGTCGTCGGCACCGTACTTGAGGCCGTTGATGATGTCTTCGTCGGAATTCTTTGCCGAGAGGATAATGATAGGAATGCTGCGGTCCTTTTCGCGGATTCTGTCACAGACGGTAAATCCGTCAATGCCCGGAAGCATCAGGTCCAAAAGGATTAGCCCGTACTGGCCGCTGAGGGCCTCGGCAAGACCGGTCTCTCCGTCGGCGCAGTGCTTCACGTTGTAGCCGTTCAGTTCGCAAAGGTCCACAAGGCCTTCGGCAATGGCAATTTCGTCTTCGATAATGAGAATGCTTGTATTGCTAGAGTTCTGGCTCATCTTTAATCCTTTCAGTTCAAATTTTACAGCGCGAATCCGCCACCCACTTCAAGAGTCATGTTGCCGGCATCGATTTCTTTCGGGTAGTCGCCGCCGAAGTAGTACTTGAAGTTGGTGTAAATGGCAATGGGGATAATGGGGAGCTTGGCGCGCGTACCCACCAGTATGTGACCGCCGACGCTGGTGTTCAGGCCTTCGTCTGCGGCCTTGTCTTGCACGCGCTGCTTGAGGGTCTGGCCGAGACTTTCAAGTTCCTGAGCTTTCTGCTGGAGGGCTTCGGGGTCAAGACCTTCCTTGTTGGCGACACTCCTGATCATGTCGGCAATGGCGGGTTCGTCGATGATGCCCTGCACAAAGCTCTGGTTCAGCACGAAGCTGTTCAAGTAGTAGGTGAAACCGCCGCCGATATAGGGGCGAATAATGGGAATGAAGGTAATGGGGTAGGTAATGGAAATATCCAGGTTGCTAGCCACGAACTTTGGGTTCGCCTTGCCGAAGGGAGTTCCGGCCAGTTCGATTTCTATGGGAATGGGGTCGGCGATGCCATCTACATAGAGGTCTGCGTCATAGGAGCCGAACTGGATGTTGTAGGTGGCTTCGATATCGAAGATGGGGAGGATATCGACCCAAAGCTTGAAACCGAAACCCTGCATGCCACCGCTGAAGCCTCCATGACCGAACTGGATGCCTTCGGTTACGGGAGCGACCTCTCCGGCATCCATCTTGGTACCGAATCCGGGGGCGTAGTGTCCGCCGATGCCGATAATGGCGAAGGACTGTGTGGCGAGCAGAGCCGCCGCTGCAAGAACAACTTTGAAGTTCATAGTAATTCCTCGTTGAAGCTTTACAGTGAAACAATACAAATTTTTCTTGAATCGGAGTGTTGCAACAAACGAAAAAGCCCGTGATTTGCGGGCTTTTCATCGGCGATTTGTGTTTGTGTGGCCCCGCTACTTGATGGCCGGAACAATCAGCAGCACTTTCTGGCCCTTGCGCACCGCAATCTTGTCGAACTTGTACACGCCTACGGTCTCTCCGTGGGGGCCTATGGCCGCCACGTTCACGTCGTGGCTACCCGGCTCTACCGGTATGCGGGTCATGTGGAAAGAATTAGGCAAGAACAGCCCTACGCGCAGGTCGGCCTGTTCTAGCTGGGTCTGGCCTACATCTACGGCGATGTTTTTCAGCAGGTCAAAGATGCCGTTGCCGGTGTTGGTGGCCTGCTTTGCCTTTTGGGCGGCAATGGTACGCAGAATCACGCGGACCGCCGTGCGGGTGATGACGGTGTTCCGCTCGTCGTCCATGTTCTGCCGGAGTTCCTGGTCCACGTCCATGACCTTCTCGGGCTTAATGCGGGACTTGCCGTCAAGCGATACTTCGAACTGGTTCACGCGGCTCTTGTACTTGCGGACTTCGGGCAGGGCAAACCCGATGTGGAAGGTTTCGCTTCCGGCGCCGGGCACAGGAGGCGCCACCAGCGTAAAGGAAACTCGGTTTCCGGTCTCGCCGTCCTTGTAGTAGAGGTTCATGGCGCCTGCGCTTACGAAAGTTCCCGACAGGTACATCTCACCGAGGATGGGGCTGTGACCCGCATAGCCCAGCACGATGATTTCTTGCCCCTGCTCGTGTACGGCGGTGGCCTTGGGCGTAGCTGGCAGTTCCGGCTTTTTCAGGGCGCGGATTTCGTCTTCCCTTTCGGCACGGCGCAGGCTCTCGGTGGCAAACTCGAAGAACTCCTTCGGGAGGCCAATCTTGCCTTCGTCGTAGGCCTTGATGGCTTTCACATAGGCGATGGCCGCCTCGTCGTTGTCGCCGTCCAGCTCATAGACCAGGGCTTGCAAATAACGCAGGTAGCCGTTGTCGTTTACTTTGTCCTTATCCTTCTGGTACAGGGCGTTCATGGCAATCTGGGAACGCTTGACTTCTACCAAAGCGCCGTCGATATCCATCTTGGCCAGGTAGTTCAGAATCTGGTACTGGTACATGGTCAAGAGTTCAAATGGTCTTGCACGGTAGGGGCGGGTATTGTCGTTTGTGAGAACCGCCGCCGCCTCGTTGGTCACGGACTTGGTGTAAAGATCCTCGTAAATCTTTTCGGCCTGGGCGAGGTTCTTGATACTTTCGTCAAAATTACGGTTGTAGTGGTGGAGGATTCCCAGGTCGTAGTAGTACAGGAACTCGCTGTTGCTTCCGTAAAGGTCGTCCTTCTCCTTTTTCACCTCGGCGATGGTGGCCTCGAAGCCTTTCTTTTCTAGCGTCGGGGCAAGAGTCTCGTAACGCGTCATGGACTTGTTGGCACATGACGTCAAAAGAATCGCGGCAAAAAGAAGGAGGAATAAACGTTTCATAGGAATGAGGTCAATGAATAAGAGGTGTTAGGTATTAGGTGTTAGGTTTTAGGTTAAATAGTCATACGCTTTGCGCATATACCAATTATGCGGCGTAGCCGCGATTATTTCCCTACAACCTATAACCTACAACCTAAATCCTACTACATCTTCACGCTGTCTTTGGAGACGAACTTCTTGATTTTCTTGTCGCCTACCCAGACCTTGCGGTGGCTCTGGATGTCGGTGAGTTCCAGGTCCACCTGGTAGTAAATGACCTGCTCGCCGCCTTCCTGATCTACGATGGAATTGAGCGTTCCGGTGAGCATCAGGTCGGCGCCGATTTCCTGTCCGGCGTCCTTGCGGGTCTCTTCGGTGGCGTTGCCGGCCTGGCTGGCCAGCTCGTTACGCAGTTCGGCGCGTTCTTCGGCGTTGGCCACAAAGTCGGCCTTGCCCGAATTGATGAGGGCGCGTTCCATGTCCTTCACGAAGGTTTCCACGTTGATGTGTTCGTGGCTCTTGTTGCGGATCTTGCCGATAACCACCGTCGGAACGATTCCGTTCTTCTGCTGGATCATGGTCTGGTACCAGGGACGGTTCAGGCAGTCGGTAATCATCTCGTCGGCCACCAGGCGGGAGTCGGTGTCGTTCCATGCGCCGGAAAGGTCGGTGACGGAGTTTTCGTCGATACGGGTGACCTTTTTGCCACCGGAGCAGCCCATGAGGGCGGCGAGACTTGCGCAAAGGCAGAGTGTCAAAATTTTGGACATGGTTTTCTCCTGTTTTCAGGTTTGAAGTTTACAAAGGTCAATATAGCTAAATAAGTTGCCAAATCGAACAAAAAACCCCGGCCAGGCCGGGGAATCTGGATTCCGTGTTAGGCACGGAATGACGCTTGGATAGACCCGCGAGATATCGCGAGAATTACCTCTTGTACTTCTTGCCCTTGGAAGCGTCCAGGGTGACTTCGGCGGTTTCTTCGCCACGCACAGTCACCAGTTCTTCGGCAGAGCGGCCGTTGCTGCATTCGGCGCGGACAACGTGGTCACCGGCGTCGAGGCTCGTGATGGTGAGGGCGGCGCCGTCGGTCTTGTCGGCGTTGTCGCCGTCAACGTAGATGAGGCACTTGCCGGGGATGGTGGTCACCTTGATGTTGCCCTTGGGAATCTTGGTGCCGAAGTCGAACTTGTTGCGCTTGTCGTTGCCGGGCCACACGTTCACGCGCTGGTTCACCAGTTCGAAACCCTGGTCGATGACTACGAGAGTCTGACGGCCAGACTGCACGGACTGGTTTTCAATGGGGCTCTTGCCCAGAAGTTCGCCGCCCAGGTAAACGTCGCTGTTAGGCGGGTTGGTAATGATGGTCACGGTGGCAGCCTTGCCACGGGGAGGTGGATCGTCGTCGGCGACGGCGGAGGTGAAAAGGAATGCGACCATCAAGGCCAGAATGTACAGTTTCTTCATGGATTACTCCTGTTTGTTTATATAAAACTTTGTTTTCTCTGTGAATATAAATTTTTTTCTGCCGGAAAAACAAAAAATTGCCAAAAAAGCCCGAAAAGGCATAGCAAACAGCCCCAAAAGTCATTGAGAATTACAATCAAGCGGCAATTGTCGCGGCTTTCGGTTTACGCTTTTTTCTGAACTCCGAATTCCGAACTCCGAATTCTGAATTTTTTCTACATTCTCACCCATGAAAGCCCTCTACCAGAAAATCCGCGTCTTTGACGGGAAAAGTTACGGCCTGTACCGCTCCCTCGCCGACAAGGCCTGGGATTTCGGCGACTTTACGCTGGAGTTTCTGCACGTGCAGGGCGACCCCTTTGCGCCGGCATCGCGGATTCTGGTGACCGCCCCCCTGCAGACCCTCGGCTACGGCGGGGAGTGGAGCGGATCCTTCGAGCGCAGGCTCGCCATTTCGGACTATTTGCTCCGCAGGCTCAGCAAGAACGTGGCGGAGCGTTTTCCCGAAAAGAACGCCGCCATCGAGATGGAGGTTCCAGGTCCGGAAATGCTGGTGCGGAACGCTCTCTGGGTGGATAACGGCATGCTCCGGGCAAGCCTTGCGGTGCGGCTCCCCGGCGAGGGCCGCAAGATCCAGGCGGAACTGGCGGCTGAAATCTTGACCATGACGCTCCCTGACCTGCTTTCGGCAAGCCTTTTCTGCACTCCCGAAATTCTTGCGGGCGTGGAGGAAAGTTTCCAGGTGCTCGACACCCGTCGCGCCATTTTGGAGGAACTTCCCAAGCGCAGTCTTGTGGCCTTTGTGCCCGACGGGGCGGTGCTTCCCAGGGAGTCGGGCTTGTCGGAAAAGCCCCTTTCGGGAGCGGTCCCCTTCAAGTCGCCCGAAGAACTGGCGGTGACATTCGACATTGGCGGCAGGAGCATTCGCGGCATGGGAATCCCGAAGGGCGTGACGGTCATAACCGGCGGCGCCTACCACGGAAAGTCCACCCTGCTCGACGCCCTGGTCCGTTCCGTCTATCCACACATTCCGGGTGATGGCCGCGAAGGAATCGCGGTGGAAGAATCCGCGTTCCGTGTGGGCGTCGAAGACGGACGCTACGTGCGGGAGACGGACATTTCCGCCATGGTGCGGGACTTGCCCGGCGGTGTGTCCACCAAGAATTTTTCTACCGAAAAGGCTTCGGGCTCTACCAGCGAGGCGGCGAACCTGCTGGAGGCCATGGAGACGGGCTGCAAGACCTTCCTTATCGACGAGGATTCGTCGGCGGTGAACTTCCTCATCCGCGACCGGCGCGTGCGGGCCCTGCTGGGCGACGACCGGGAACCCCTGATCCCCCTTACCGACCGTATCCGCACCTTTGTGGATATGGGCTTCAGCTTCATTCTGGTGGCGGGTGCCTGCGGAGACTTTTTGAGCCTTGCGGACAACATCGTGGTGATGGCGGAATACAAGGCCGAATGCGGGAATTCGAAGGCGCGTGAGCTTTTCGGCGCCTGCGATATGGGTACGCAGGTCGAGCCTTCTGGAGGTGGTGCGACAGGCGCCGTTACGCTCCCTGTTCCTCGGTCCTTCGCCGAATTCGTGAAGCCCCTCTTGCCGAAGGTGCGGCCCGCTTCTGCCGTAGAGCGCCAGGTGAAGGTCAAGCTGAACGGCGACAGCCTGCTTCAGGTGGGCCTGCTTACGGCCGACGTTTCCAAGTGCGGCCTTCTGGTGGACAAGTCCCAAAGGCTTGGCGCCGGATACCTGGCGCTGAACCTGTGCCAGAATCCAGAAGAATCCGGCCTGCGAGAAATTGCAGACAAACTATGCGAAAAAATCCGCAACGTAGGGTTCCGCAATCTACCTCAGGGCATGAACCGCTCCATGAGCCTGCCCCGTGCGGTAGATGTGGCGGCGGTGCTGCTTAGGATGCGGTAGGTTTTACGCCAGTTCCTTCGCCAGCTGTTTCAGGGCGGCCAGGGATTCGGCAGAAAGGGAACTCTTCACCGTCACCGTGGTTTCGCACAAGGTAACGTTTTTCAAAGTCGAAAGGATTTCGGTCATCTTTTTTGCGGCCATGGGGGCCCAGGTGCCGTTCTCCACGATTCCCACCTTGCGGTTGCTGTAGTTCTTTGCCTTCAGGTGGTTCAAGAAATCTTCCATCACGGGGAAAAGCCCCGCGTCGTAGGTGGGAGCCATCACTACCATGCGGTCATAACGGAAGGCGTCTTCGATGACTTCGGCCATGTCGCTGCGGGCAAGGTCGGAGACTACGACCTTCGGCACGCCTGCAGCTTCCAGTTCCTTCGCGAGAACTTCTGCCGCCTTGGCGGTATGTCCGTAGATGGAGGCGTAGGCGACAAGCACGCCTTGGTCTTCGGGGGCGTAACAGCTCCAGGTGTTGTACTTGCCGATGTAGTACTCCAGGTTATCTGCAAGAACGGGTCCGTGGAGCGGGCAGATGGTCTTGACGCCCAGGGTCGCCACCTTCTTGAGTACCGCCTGCACCTGGTTTCCGTACTTGCCCACGATGTTGAAGTAGTAGCGGCGGGCTTCGCAGGCCCAGTCATCGGGGTCGGCGTCGTAGATGCCGAACTTGCCGAAGGCGTCGGCAGAGAACAGCACCTTTTCGGTCTGCTCAAAGCTGAACAGTACCTCGGGCCAGTGAACCATGGGAGCGCCGATGAACTGCAAGGTATGCTTGCCCAAGGCAAGAGTGTCGCCTTCTTTGACGGTGAGTTTTTTCACGTCAGCGGGGAGTTCCATGAACTGCGGGAGCAGCGCAAACGCTTTGGCGCTTGCTACAAGAGTCGCATCGGGGTAGAGCGCCACGAACTGGGCGATTCCGCCGGCGTGGTCCGGTTCCAGATGGTGGATAATCAGGTAGTCGGGTTTGCGCCCAGCAAGGGCCGCCTGCAAGCCCGCCATCCATTCCGTAACCTTGCGGCTATCTACCGTGTCGGTAACGGCAATCTTCTCGTCATCAATCACAAAGGAATTGTAGGCCATGCCCGCAGGCACCACATATTGCCCTTCGAAAAGGTCGATTTCGGTATCGTCTACGCCAATGTACTTGATAGAATCGCTAAAGTTTTTCATGTAAGCCTCGTGAACTAGTAGTAAAAATTCATGTTGAACCAGCCTGTCTTTCCGTCAGCGGAAATGGCAATGCCACAGGCTACTTTGGAGTAGCTGTTTTTCATGTTCAGATAATGACCTATCTGCTGATAATCCGTAATCCCTTGTTCTACCTTAGCCTTCTCGTTTTCCCACATGGCCATCTCATAATACTGGACAGCTGCCGTAGCGTTCGATCTCCAGGATGTGGAGAAGTTTGGGCCTGAATTTTGTGCACTTTCTCCGCAGTCGCCAAAGTGTCCGTGGGCTGCATTGTCTGCCATATCCGCTGCGGCCTGGTCAATGGCGCACTGCTGATTTTCGGCATCGGCAAGGGTCATGGGCTCCAGGTCTTCTGTAGCGCGGTATTCGTTCAGCAACTTCAGGCATTCGTCTCGCCAGCCTTCATCAATGAACGGCTGTGTCAATTCATAATCCAGAAGCGGTGTCAAGGTGGATGCTGTAGAAGATGGAGTTGTCGTCCCGGCTGATTCGGGCGTTGTCCCGGAAGATTCAGATGTCGGTGTTTCAGAAGATTCCGTGGAAGTCGGTTCTGTCGATTCAGCGGACTCCGGCGACATCGTTTCCGAAGATTCCGGCAAGGCGAAGGACGAAGACGAATAGTCTTCGTTGTCGTCATTTCCTGGATCTGGTTCATTCTCTCCGGCTTCTGTCTGGACCTGCGCCTGTCCTACATCTGCAGGGTTGCTGGTGGAACTGTCGCAAGCAGCCAAGGCAAACGCCGCAAAGACGATCGCAAAATAACCCAATCCCTTTTTCATTTTTTCCTCTGTTTGTTGAGAAATGCCTAGTGAGAACTAGTGGAAGTTGACATTGAACCAGCCGGTAGTTCCGTCTTCGGATACCGCGATACCACAGGCAACCTTGGTGTAGTCACCCCGCATATTCTTGTAGTGCCCGATGTAGGGGTAGTCTTCGTCCTTGTCCAGGTTCCGCTCCCCGCTTTCTACCAGTTTCTTTTCGCCCCACATCATGTCCAGGTAATATTTGGCAACGTCGGCGGCTTTGCGACCGTTGGCCATGGAGGCGTTGGGGCCGGAATTCTGGGCCCATTCTCCACAATCTCCAAAGTGACCATGGGCCTTGTTGGACGCCAGGTCGGCGGCAGCCTGCTCGTCGGCGCATTTCTGTTTTTCTTCGTCGGCAAGGGCGACGGGCTCAAGATTTTCCGTGGCGCGGTACTCGTTGATAATGTCGAGGCACTGTTCGCGCCAGCCGGCTTCGTCCATACCGGCGGTGACAGGTGTTCCGGAACTGGAATCGTCGGAACAGCCCGTGAATAGGGCGGCAGCGCAGATGGCAGAGGTAATGCCGATTTTGTTTAACATATTCATAAACACTCCCTTGAAATATTTAACATCAATGTAAATAAAAAAATGGTTCATGTATGATTCTAGGAAAAATCGGACTTGACACCCAAGTCCTAATGAGTATATTTTGCCATAATCATGGCCGCAAAAGAAATAACAGTCGATGCTGCTCTCGAAAAAGGCGAAGAACTGACCGCCTTCGTGGAGTCCATGCTGGAGCCATACGACCCCTCGCCCAAGGCGACTGTCCAGGTGGACGTGGCCATCGACGAGGTGTTCAGCAACATCGTCATGTATTCCGGAGCCAAGACCGTAACGGTGGTCGCCAACCTGGATGAACCTACCTCCGTATTCTCCCTCACCTTTATAGACAAAGGAAACCCCTATAATCCCCTGGAAAAAGAGGATCCGGACGTTTCCTTGCCTGTGGAAGAACGTGAAATCGGGGGTCTGGGCATCTTTTTGGTGAAGAAAACCATGGATGACGTGCACTACGAACGCAAGGCCGACCAAAATTATTTTACTATTTACAAGAAAATTAAGTAGAGGTAC
Organism: Fibrobacter succinogenes; assembly: GCA_902768715.1. Taxonomy (GTDB): domain Bacteria; phylum Fibrobacterota; class Fibrobacteria; order Fibrobacterales; family Fibrobacteraceae; genus Fibrobacter; species Fibrobacter succinogenes_L. The sequence goes on from CACXMH010000001.1 coordinate 52,372, forward strand.
AAGATGAAAATCGAACAGACTCGTGACAATTCCACATTGACCCTGGCTTTGGAAGGTCGTCTGGATACCATTACCGCTCCCGAGCTGGAGCAGGTCGTCAATGCGAACCTGGAAGGGCTCACTGCCTTGATTTTTGACTTTGCCAAGTTGGAATACGTGTCCTCTGCCGGACTCCGCGTGCTGCTCAGCGCCCAGAAGAAGATGAACAAGCAGGGCAAGATGGAAGTCAAGAATGTCTGCGCCGAAATCATGGAAGTCCTGGACATCACAGGTTTCAGCGATATCTTGACGATCGTCTAGAAAATCTTTGCCGCCAGTTCAGGTGCGAACTTGGACAGGTAACCCTGGGCGAGCAGGATCGTTATCAGGGCAGGCAATATCCACTTGAAATAAATCTTGATGAGTGCGTGGCGAGGGAGTTTCAATCCCTCGCCTGCGTTCATTTCGTCAAAGAACTTTTCTTGTCCCCAGCCGTAACGGCTGCTGCAGAACACCACCATGAAAATGGCGCCTGCAGGTAGCATGGTGTTGCTCACGATAAAGTCTTCCAGGTCCAGCACGCAGCTGCCTGGGCCAAAGGGCTCGAATCCTGAGAGCACGTTGAACCCGAGGGCGCAGGGGAGCGACATCAGGAACACCGCGACCATATTCCAGTAGGCCACCTTCCGGCGCTTGAAGCCCTTCAGGTCCATCCAGAAGGCGACGATGTTTTCAAACACGGCAATAAGTGTGGAGAGTGCCGCGAAGGACATGAACAGGAAGAATGCCGCCCCGCAGAACCGGCCCGCGGGCATCATGGCGAACACGTTGGACAAAGTAACAAAGATAAGCCCGGGCCCTTGCGCCGGAGACTGCCCGAAGGCAAAGCACGAGGGGATAATGATAAGGCCCGCCACTAGGGCCACGACGGTATCCAGCGCACAGATGCTGGCGGCCTCCTTGGTCAGGGAATGCTGCCGCTTGATGTAACTGCCAAAAATCATCATGCTGCCGATACCGATACTCAGGGTAAAGAAGGCATGGGCAAATGCGGCGAAGATGGCGTCTCCCACTCCCTTGCCGGACTGGGTCAGTCGTTCCAGGGAAGGCAACAGGTAGAATTCCAGGCCTTTGCCTGCCCCCGGGAGCGTCACCGCACGGATGGCAAGAAGGATCATGATGACAAACAGCGCAATCATCATCTTCTTGGTAATGCGTTCCACGCCCTTTTGGAGCCCGAGGGACACAATACCCAGACCCATGACGATGGCGACGGTCATCCAGAAAATCAGGAGGGGCGGGTTCGAAAGCATCTCGCCGAAACCGCTTGCAATCTGGTCGGGCGTTCCCTTCAAGAATTCGCCGTCGGTGAGCATCTTGTAGAAGTAGTAGAACATCCAGCCCGTGACTACGGAGTAGAACGCCATCAAGATGTAGTTGGAGGCAATCAGCGGGAACTTTGCCCAGTGCCACTTGGTGCCCTGCTTTTCGAGGCGGTCAAAGGCCATGCCGACGCCGCTCTTGCCGCCACGGCCGATGGCCAGTTCCGCCATGAGCACCGGGAGCCCGAGAAACAGCAGGAACCCGAGATAGGGCAGCACAAAGGCCGCGCCGCCGTATTGCCCTGCAATATAGGGGAAACGCCACACGTTGCCAAGTCCAATGGCACAGCCTGCGGCAATCAGCAAAAATCCAAGTCTTGTCTTAAAAGTCTCGCGTTCTCTTTTGTGTTCCATGAATCTAATGATAATAATTTTTTCTACGTCATTCCGGCCACTACCTTCGTCATTCCCGCGAAGGCGGGAATCTAGACAATCTCTTAGAAAAAATTATATATTCCTTTCTATAGAACTATGCCCCACTTCGTTTACATGCTCCGCTGCGCCGGAAACCGAATTTATACGGGTTACGCCGTGGATGTGGCGGCCCGTTTTGAAGAACACTGTACAGGGCGTGGGGCCAAGTTCACCAAGGCGTTTCCGCCCGAAAAAATCCTCCGCCAGTTCGAACTCCCGAACAAGGAATACGCCCTGCGCATGGAAGCCCGCATCAAGAAACTTGCGGCGACCCAAAAAGAACTGCTGGCAAATGGCGACGAAGGGCTGACGCAGTCCCTGCTAGATAGCCTCGGCGAACCGCTCCCGCCCAAAAAACGGAAACGGCGTGGTGGTCGCACGACTGCACAAAAAAAGACGGTGAAATAGCCTAGGCTACACCTCTATGGACATGCCCGTGAACATCTGGCAGGCCCGTTCGCCAAGAACTTCGTGTAAAATTCCGAAGGCGCGGTTGCCGGTGCAGTGCCCTGTGTAGATTTTCTGCACGTCCAGTTCCAGCAGGCGCTTTGCAAAGGCATAGACGGCCTCGTCCTTGTAGCGGTAAAGGTGGAAGCCTCCGAGAATCCCGTATATCTTTTTGCCCGGAAAGGTCGCTTCCACTTCTTTCACGATGTTGTCTGCGCCGGCGTGACTGCAGCTGTTCATCACGAACAGTCCCTCGGGAGTGTCAAAGACCAGGCTCTGCTCGTGGTCAAAACTGTCATAACGGTAACGGCCGTTTTCCTTGACAGAAAGACCTGCTGCGCGGGCGATGCCGGCACGGGATTCTGGACTCACGACGCTGTCTTTGTGGGGGAGCAGGCAAACATTGGGGGCAATCTGGGCATCGCCTTCGGCAAAGCGGATACGGTCGGCAAAACGCTTCAGGTAGCCCCTGCGGATACCGATGTATTCGTGGTAGGCAAAAGGTCCGAAAAGCTTGTGGGTATGGTAGCAGTTTTCGGTGGCGCCTTGCCTCAAAAAGCAGGATGCCTTTTCGTTGATGCGGAAAAATTCCGCAAGGCCGTTGGCATGGTCGTAGTGGGCGTGGCTAAGGATTGCAAAGTCCACCTTCGAGAGGTCTATGTACATGGCGGCGGCGTTTTGCGCGAACTTTCGTGAAGCTCCAGTGTCCAACAGGTAATGGTTGCCCTCGAACTCGATATAGACGGACAGTCCCCACTCTCCGCAGAGGGGCGTGCAATTGTTGCCGGGTGCGCAGCCGTTGGTCGCGCTGTTGTTGGTCGCAGAACTATTGTTGGTCGCAAAAACCGTGCCACCGGCGATGTTGTCTATCAGAACTTTGACAAGCATCTTGCCACCTACCGGTTCCAGCCGGAATGCCCTTCGCCATAGTACAGCGCAGCATCTTCGGGCCCAAAGTCATCTGGCCCCGAATCCCTGGGCGAAAGCCACCCGCGCATCTTCTTGATGCGGGCGCGACGCTCCTCTGCAGCTTTGGCTGCTGCGGGGTCTGCGGCGTCTTGAGCGGCGGGTACTGCAGCAAGGTTCGTGCCAGTTTCATCGTGCTTTTCGTCAAGTGAATTGACCATATGGTGAAAAAATAGATTATTTTAAGAACATGAACACAAGAATCCGACACATCATGGCTGCAGCAACATTTGTTGCCGCCCTCAGCAATTCCGCATTTGCACAAACGGCCGACACCGTCTCGTTCGTCAACTTCGAAAACCGTAGCGTTGGCGTGTACGGCAATGCGGAGGCCAAGGAAGACTTCAAGCGTAACGACTACGACAAAAGCTGGTGGTACGCCATGGACAAGAACAATGGCGAAAACTCCAAGGTCGTGTACGATGGCGAGGAACACGGCAACGTACTGCAGCTCAAGTACCCCAAGGGTTGCGTGGGCCCGAACGACAACGACACGCCCGCCTGCGCCGCGCAAATCATACAGCCGCTCGTGAAAACCGCCGACACAATGTGGAGCGCCTACGACATATTTTTTGAAGACGGATTCGAGTTCCAGCTCGGCGGCAAGCTTCCCGGCCTATGCGGTGGCAAGTGCTACACCGGCAACGCCATGCCCGAAACCGGCGACGGCTGGAGCGCACGCATCATGTGGCGTAATGACGGCAACGCCGTGCAGCTCATCTACTTTATGGGGCAAGAGTCCGTATACGGCGACGACTTCAAGTGGAATCTGAACGGCACCATCCCGCAAAAACAATTCACCACTGGCACCTGGCACCGCATTGTGAACAAGGTAAGCATGAACACCATTGCCTCTCCCGGCAACGGCGACAAGAATGGCCGCGTGCAGACATGGTTTGACGGAGAACTCGCACTCGATGTAGATACGCTCAGGCTCCGCGACTACGACACCGTGAAAGTCGACAAGTTCTACCTCTCCACATTCCACGGCGGAAGCAGCGCCGAATGGGCCCCCACCCACGACTGCTTTATCCGCTACGACAACTTCACCATATCTACCGACTCCATCGCGGTTTCGGCAAGCGCACCGGACACCAGCGGCACCTGCGAAGGCGCAAACTGCGGAAGCAACACCCCGGGCACCGACCGGATTACGCCGCGGGTACAGAACCGCGCCACGGTCGCCCCCGTTGAAACCTACCGCATCGACGGTACCTTTGTCGGCCGCAAAAACACCCTCCCCGACGCCGCCACGCACCAGCTCAAGAACGGGAAACGGGTGAAAGTTGTGAGGTAGGGGCTATTGCCATAGGGCCTCCTGCGTTTTTCATTTCTTCGCAATGGCTTTTTTGCGTTCCTGCTTCAACTTTCTGGCACTGATTTTGGGCGTGGGGAGATTTTCAGGCATTGTTCCGCCAAGTTCGGCAATCGTCTGGCGGACTTTTTTGCCTACGGCATAATGGGTTTCGTTCGCCTTCTCCTTCCCCTTGATGTTTTCACGACGGAGTTTGTCATCTGTCTGGGTGATGCGGAACAAGTTCGCCGCAAGTTCGGTAGCACCCATGTGGTCCAGGATCTGTTCGTTTTTCTTGAGTCCCTTGCGCTTGTGAATATCCTTCATTCCCAACCCGTTGTAAAGTCCCTGGTAACCGCGATTCTGGAACACGGCGTAATCTACGGGAGTTTCAACACCGGCCGCCTTTGCAGAACTGGCAAGGAATTTGTTGCGAATGGTCACTTCGTCACGAATCGCCAGGCGCTTTTCGTCTTCCGAAAGCTGTGCCGCAGAGTCCGATATTTCCTTCTGCCGGGTTTTAATAGCAAAATATGTTTGACCCAGGGCAATCACTTCTTTGCGGGGGTCTCCGTTCATCACAATCAGGTAGCAAGCGTAACGGGAAAGCTTGTAGCTATCCATTTTTCTTTCTGCACCACTTCCGATATTGACCATCTCGCTCACGTGGGCGAAATGGTTTCCTTCATCAAAGCCGGTTTTCCGACATGCTTCGATAGCCTTTCTTATCACGGGTAAGAACTTGCCATATTCGGTATATTCTAAGGCTTTTTGCAGTTCCCTTGCATACCAGAATTCAGTTCCATTTTCGTCGGTGTGCTTGATATTCTCGAACGTCTGCTGAGAATAAGTGACAATTTCTTTTTTAGCCATAGGGCCTCCTGCGTTTATTGTTTTTACTAGGAACGCCCTTGCAATACGGCAAAGCCAAATAAAGCAAAAGCGCATCATTCCTTTCTACGGAATGACGCGCATGAGTGTAATGTACCTAATATTTGAAAAACTGGCAAGAGGGGCAAGAAAATTTTACAAACCCGCTTCAACTACTTCGCGTAGCCGACGGGATTGTTCAGCAAGGGCACTTGGGAGTCCGAAAGCTTGAGAAGTTTCTTGATGGCGGGAACGTCCATCGTCATGCGCGGACGGGTCACCAGCCCCATGCCGGCACAGAACAAATTAATATTCTCGCTCACGATGCCCGCATCGGTTCCCATCGTCACCTTCGCGCGGGCGTCGCTGTTGCCGAACTTGGTCTCGTCCGCAACGATGAGGATGCTCACCGGGGCCGCCTTCGCCCAATCCTGACGGTCAGCAACGAGCGCCCTGTGGTCACCCTTCGCCACCTGCTTCAGCGCGTTTTCCTTGTTCAGGTATTCCGAGACGCCCTTGCTCGTGAACACGAACACGCGGATTTCCTGGAAGTTGCGGGCAGTCGGCGACGTGAGCTTGCCGTCGGCAGGGCGGTTCACGCCGATAGCCGCAAAAAGCAAATTCGAAAGATCCTGGTCAGAGAGCATCTTGTCACTGAACTCCGTGCCGGAAGCCCTGTCCCAGAGCGCCTCCATGACAGGCTTGCCGCCAGTCTTTGCCGGAGCGGGGAGTTTTTGGAGCTGCGCCATGGCAAGCGTACTGCAGATGAGCGTTGCCATAAGCGTGAGTGCAAAATGATTTTTCATGGGGTACTCCTTGGTGGGGTGGGGCTTTTAGAAAAAGGTAATAAAAAATTCTTATCCTAGAATCCATCCTTTTGAGCTACCGAAATTTCCTCGGTATTTGATTTTCTACTCTCTGCGTAGAAAAACTGCAATGCACACCAGTTCTTCAATTTTCCAATCATTGATTGGAAAAACTGAGGATAGTCTACAAAAAAGTGTATATTAGAATCTAGTTGCCAAGGAGACCCGAATGACTCAAAAACTCTGGAATAAATGCAAGAAGTGCGGCTGCGACAAGCCCGAAAACACTGAAAAACTTTGCGAGCAGTGCAAGGCAAACCGGCGGCAATTCTGGAGCGACCTCAAGAAAGTCAGCGGCGTAGCCGCTGGCGCGTTGCTGGTGGTTTTTGCTGGAGGGAAGCTGAGGAAGAGGTAATCTATTTCATCGGCAAAGGTACTGCTATTTTATAGAAATCCTCAAATCCAGGGATTTTCTTATAATGCGATGCTTCGCTCAATATCATTTCTTTCGGAAAATCACCAATCATTTCCGTTATTTTCTCTTCGTCTTTTTCAGCACTATCATCACCCTTTTCCCATTTAAATCGCGTACTCGAATCAGGATAAATAATCAAGCATTTCGGGAAATAATTTCCTTTCGCGCTTTCCTCTTCCGGTTTCCAGCCAAGAACTTTCAATATCTTTTCATCTCGTGCATATCCGCTGATTTCACGGATATCATCAAGAATACCTTTATTACCTTCGCTATAATGAGGTTTGTATTTAGCATCAATAATTAGCTTTTCATTTTCAGATTTCTTGATATAATCAACCTGCGTCTTGTGTGATCCCTTCACTTGGAACTGAATCTGGTCACCATACGCCTTGCGGAGCAGACTCAGCACATACATTTCATAAAGGCGAGGCATATCTATACAGAATGGTCGCACACTCTGCGCAGTTTCCGAAGCATTGTCAATGGAATAATCGAAATGCCGAAGAATCAGTTTCGCAACCTTGATAGCGGATTCATAATGGCGGAATATTTTGCCGGCATTGACCTTTGTGACCTGGGCAATCGTCACGTCTTCGGAAACATTCTCAAAGGCAAAGCCAATGACCGATAACAGCGGCGTCAATTTTTGAAGATGACTTTTGAAACTATCATATTGATTTATAAACCGCACAGAGAACGATAAAGCCTTTTTGAGAATCCTATTCTCTGGAATATCCTCCGTAAATTCCTGAAACCGGCAATAAACACGGTCTTCGCGCTTTGCGAAAACATTTTTCGTCAAATGCCTTTGCAACAGGATTCGCCCACGGACTTTGGACTGCAAGTTTTCTTCCCGAACAACATAGCCCTTCTTGAGTCCCTTCGAAACAAGATGTTTGAGCAGGGATATGTAATGCAGAATAAGAAGCGGCGTGATTACATTATCCAAAGCATTCGTCTTAATTGCAGGCTTTTCAAAATCAATGTAATAGTAATTGGAAAAATATGCAGCCTCATTTTCGGAATTCAACTCCAGCGCCGTCATGAATAACTTGATATAATCAACTTCCACTTTGGGCTTTACGACAAAAGCACACTTGTCTTTTATGAACCAAGAGGCACCAATATAATAATGGGCTTTTAGGTTTTCTCCGTCTTTGACAATACCGAGGTATTTGACATCTTTAATAGATTTGATATTTGGAATACTTGACGGAATATTGGAAAAGCCGCCCGATGACATCATCGCATCGAATTCAGCCTTTTCCGCACATTCGCAAAGGCCATCATGCTCTGTAAATGGAAATACTGACATCATGGATTGGGCGAATCAGATTCTTTCTTTTGCCATGCTTCTACAAATTTGGCATAGTCCTTCTTTACATCCGCAATTTCATCACCAGAATCATCCTTCAATGGAGACTTACTGATAATCCCGTCCTTATGATACTCCATCAGAAGCGGAAGAATTTCATATTGCCACTTCATCTTCAAAACATCTGCATCAGAAGCCATAAAGTAGCTATGGCCAACCATCAAATCTTCGATGTCCATGTCGTATTTGGATTTATTCAAGAAGTTTTTCACGGCATTGAACAGATTCCGAGCGTTTCCTTCGGGAACCTTATTTTCATCCGCTTCCAGAGTCACAAAAGAGAATCTACGGCGTACTGCATAGTCAATAGAACCGACACTACGGTCGGTCGTGTTCATTGTGCCGATGATGTAGAGATTAGACGGAACAGAGAAAGACTCCTTAGAATACGGCAGAGTGACTGAAAGAGGATGGTCACCACCAACACGCTTATCAGCTTCCAACAATGAAATCAATTCACCAAAAATCTTGGAAACGTTGCCGCGGTTGATTTCGTCTATGATAAGAACGTAGTTCTTTAATTCGACTTTTTCTGTTTGCGTCGAAGCCATACTACCATTAGCCTCTTCAAACGCCTTCATTTTTTTGAACAGCTCAAAATAATAGATGGCGTTCCCATGATACAAAGATTTACTTTCGTATTTGGGCTTTATATCTTCATATGATTTAATTTCGCCATTTTTAAATTTTTGATAATCTCGTTGTACCATATCTAGCGAAAGTGATTGGTACGGACTATCAACAGTTCTTGATATGGAGATTGATTTGGCAGAACCATCACTTTTACGAAACACATCTCTAATCTTTAAAATGCTATGAGGTATCAACTCTATGCCGTCATTTTTTAATAAATCTTCTTCTAACTTTGAACAGAATTTTTCAAAAAGGATTTTTGTATCGGTTTCTGATTTCAATTCCTTGTCGGATTTTTTGCTATCCTCATAATTTGTCAAAGCCAAATCTTTAATCTTTTTAAAGATTCCATCCTCAATATCATAAATTACGCTATCGCCTTTTCTCTGAGGTTTAATACCTTCAACAAAATCTTCGTAATCCAGCGATTGGTGGAATGTCGTAAATGCAATTTGGCCTTCCTTTTGAAGTTCTTCATAGCGAGCCATAACAAGGGCATGATCGTCAAACGCACTGAAATTAGGATCCGCCATGGATAAGGCTAAAGCTGCTGTTGCATATGTCTTTCCTGTACCCGGAGCTCCTTGAAGAATAATGTTCTTTTTCTGTTCAAGTAAGCATTTGTTATCCTCTCGCATTTTATCAGCCTCCGTTCTATTTGTCGCAAAGTGTCCGTCAAGTTCCTTTATTTTCCCTTTAGCCCATTCAGATTTAACGCTGAAAATTGAATGTACCGAAAGTCCTCCCGCTGCATCTTGCACGCCAGAATTGCTCACGGGATTTTTAGGACAGAAAGATTCCCATCTTTCAACATCTATAAATTGACTCCACTCAGAATTGCACCCTTTGTAATTCTGTTCGTAATACGCGCTACAATCATCGTAAGCAATAATGCCTTCTTTTGCTGGATATATATGCATTCGCTTTTCTATAATTCCCTTCAACGAGGCCTTCGCAATAACATTCTTAGGGCTCTCTTTAACAACTCCATATGCATACAAAGCACCTCCATTATCCAAAATAAGAATATCACCTTTATGAACCTGTTTTGCATTTCCTAAGTTTATTGTAACTGCATTTGCATACTTTTCATGATCATATCTCTGCTGCATTCGCCAATGATTATGAATGACTGATTCTGCAAATACATTTGGTGCATCTGTAATTTTTGCAATGAAGTATTGCCGTTCTTTTGCGTTGTTCAAATAGCGTTCCAAGGCGATTTTCAAGTTCGGTTTTAGAATCCAAATGAAATTGCCAGGAATATCACTTTCTGATTTAACATCCTGACCATCAAACAAAATTCTCCATCGAAGTTCGCCACCAGAAGTATTCGGATCTAAAATGAGTCCAAGACGCTCTGCAATTCGTCCCGCTAATTTTGTGCAAATTCCATTATAATGTTCCGGTGTATTTCCATATTTATCCGCAAGCTGCCTACATATCGCTTTACCATCACACTCCAAAATTTTTTTCAAAACATCTATGCTTGTCTCTGTAAAAACATCCGGTTCATTAAAAAGAGTAAGCCACTGTTCTACAGGGAAATCATTATACGCATCCTTATTATCCAAATATTTACCAAGAATACTTTGCTTAATTTTTTCAATTTCTTCTTCTTTTAGAAAATTGTTATCAACAAGTTCTTTAAGAAATAAATACAGACAATCTTCTTTTCTCGCCTCACTCTGCTTAAAATAATACGATAAATATATTGCGTTAGCCCTGCCCCTCGGATTGTTAGATGAGCTTTCATATTGAAGAAACAGTTGCTTCTCTTTTATTCGATATAAGTTATAACATTCTGCATCATAATATTTAGACAAGGATTCATCTTCTGTTATTACATTACAGAGTTCTTCTTCGCTATCGCAATTAAAGAAATCTTTCCCATTTCTATACAAAGCGAAAGCATATACTATATCATCAGGACTAGAGTCGTCCCAACTTGTTTGACACCATAAGTCAATACTACTCCGGTGTTTTTCAGAGTCAGAGTCCTCAAATTTACAGAGATTTACCCAACACGTATCTTTGTTTTTAGAGGGGACTTCTATATCTCCGTCCTCTATATCTTTTTGAAAAAGCTCTTTATAAAACGAGCTTAAACAATTTTTTAAATCATCCAGGCTAATCATATTAGTTTCCACTTTTTTCCATAAAAATACATAAACATCGCCGTTTTAGGATGGCTTTTTTTGTGCGAAATTCGGAAAAATTCGCCAAAAACCTATTCAAAAGTGATTTTTTCACTTTCACATTTGCTTTTTGTTGACAATTTTGTTAAATTAAATGATATAAAAGAGAAATTTTCACAACTAAACGCGGACGGAAGATATGCTGATACGTTTTAATGTCAAGAATTTCCTCTCTTTCGATTCGGAAGATCGTGCAACTCACGATACTTCTAGCCAGGAATTTTCGATGATTCCCGGGAAAGTCCGTAGCAAAGAAGACCACATTCTCAAGACCGATAAGCAGAACCTTCTTAAGTTTGCCGCCATTTACGGTGCTAACGCGGCAGGAAAGTCCAACCTGATTAAGGCGATGGCGTTCTTCAAAAATTGCACCTTAAACGGAACCGCCCTACCTCAAGACGCCAACCTGTATTGCAAGATCGATCCGAATAACAAAGACAAAACCAGTTATTTTGAAGCAGAATTCATCGTCAATGATGAGGTGTATGCGTATGGCTTCGAAATTATTTTGAGTACCGGACTGTTTGTTTCCGAATGGCTCTGCAAGCTCACCCCCTCTAAAGAAGAATATCTTTTCAAGAAAGAGGACTCCCAGCACGGCTACGAATTTGGCGGGCCGCTCGCAAAAAACGAGATGCTCAAAGTTCTTGTTTCCAGTTTCTATGGAAGCAACGGACTCTTCTTGAATTTTATCAACCGAACCATGGCTGGCTTTTACAAGACCAACCCGCAAGCGGAAGTTTTACGGACTGCATTCAACTGGATAGCGAACAACCTGGATATCAACTACCCGGCCAACCCACTTTCGACCTCCTCATTCCTTGCAAACGAAGAGGCTCTTTGTCAAGCTTCGAAACTGCTGAAGGCATTCGGTACCGGAATCGAAGATGTCAAGTCCGTTCAAGTTCCCTTGGAAAAAGTCGCCCCGTTCTTCCCGCCGCTCTGGCTTCAAAACGTAGCCAAGCAAATGGAAATGAGCAATACCCCCAAGAACGATATTTTCATCAGAGATCGAAACGAAATTTTCGTAGTGAAAATGGAACGCGGAAAAAAGGACAAGGCGTATTCCATCCAGTTCAAGCATAACTTCCAGAATGCAACCTTGTTCAAGATGGCCGAAGAATCCGATGGCACCGCGCGTCTTTTCGACCTCCTGGAAATATTACTTTCCAAATCCAACAAGACTTACGTTATCGATGAACTGGACCGTTGCCTGCATCCGTGCCTCTCGTATCAGTTCGTGAAAGCGTTCTTTGAATATACCAAGAATCGCGACGTCCAATTAATTGTAACCACCCATGAATCACGTCTGATGGACTTTGATTTGTTGCGTCGTGACGAAATCTGGTTTGTTGACAAGGACCAGAGCGGAGCAAGCAACATCTACTCGCTGGAAGAATACAACGAACGCTTCGACAAGAAAATAGACAAGGCGTATCTCGAAGGCCGTTATGGCGGCGTGCCGCTGTTTACCTCGATTTTCCCGATTGAGGAGGCTTGATGAGAGAGTCTAGAACCTTCGGAAAAAGAAAAAGGGAAGAACTCCCTCAGCGGGAAGTCAACATCAAGTATATCCTTTTGACAGAAGGGACAGAGACGGAGCCTCAATATTTTGAAGCCGTAGAAGAAAACAAGAAGCAACTGGGCATTCCTCCCATTATCAAGATTCTCCCCCTGATGCGGAGTTATGGGGAAAATGGGTGGAGCAATCCGAAAAAGATTCTTGACAGGCTACTGTTGAACCTTGAGGAATCAACATCAAACAAAATCTCGTATAGCACCTTGCTAAACGCTATGATCGACTGCCTGTATTATAGCGAATACCTGAGCAAGCACAAGGAACTGATTCCCGAAATCAGCAACTTGCTAGATAGGATTTATCGCAATGTCCTAAAAGTTACTCCAGATGATTTTGTTGAAGACAAAGAAGCGACCGTAACGAAGGTGACGGAATTTCTCGCCAAGGAAAAGCCGCGAATTTGCGAACTCATCATCAAGAATATTGGCGAAGCCCTAAACGAGCAGTCCATCCCGTATGCTCCAGACATAGACAAGATTTGCCTGGTCGTTGATCGCGATCCCATGAGCTTTACCAGTTCTCAATTCGATTATGTAAAGAACACCTGCGCAACAAACAATGTTCAATTCTACATCAGCAATCCCGGATTTGAACTGTGGCTCTTGATGCACAGCAGCAATTTCGCTACGATGAAAGATGACCTAGCGGCAAAATTTTCAACTATGCCCCCGCCGGAATTCCTGGACCACATCGAAAGCCTTTTGAAACAGGAATTTGATGGCTACAATAAGTCCAAACTTAAAACACAACCGTTTATGCAGGCTATTGACACGGCTATCGCAAACGAAAAAATGTTCACGGAGAGCGTTGACGCGTTAAAGAATGATATGGGATCGAATGTCGGATTGCTGATTAAGGAGATGAGAGGACAAACAAATGCTATTCGAAGATGATCCGCTCGGTCTTTACAGCACCGACATCAAATACGAAGGTTCTACTAGGGACACGCAGTATTGCATTGACGATTTTATGAAGCGTTTGTATGGGATTCATAAAATCAAGGAAATGACAATTCTGACTCATGGACAATATCATGCTCTCATGCTTTCTTTTGAAAGCGATGATTTTATCGTTTTCATCAAAAGCGGACTGACTTCGGGATATCCTGGCGAAGGCCCTAAAGGAACATCCCTTATCATTCGCCTCGCTGAAGAAGCGAACATTCCGATTAAGGAATTGAATGTAACAGCCCCACTGCTGAAGAGAATCAATTCTTCGCTAGCAACGCAAAAGGACATCGTCTTCATCAAGAGCAAAGGCAAAGAAAGTATTAACTATGACCAGCTCTGCCTAGAAATTGTCAATAAAGAATACGTCCAGCGAGCAAAAGACTCTTTTAAGAAAAACAAGGACATCATCTTTGTGCGAGCCGAAAACGAAAAGACAAAAGACGCCGCAGAGATCAGCCGAACAAAAGTAATTAAGATGTTGCAAGAAATTCATGAAGCTATAACAAAATCAAAGAACACAAAAATTTTGTCTGATTTTGGAAACGCTTCTTCAATTCTATCACTTATTAAAAGTTTTCTATGAAAGTATTAAACCTTTGCACATTAGCTGGGTTCCCGCCATTCTTTTTTGAAGAGATGGAAAAACGCACTAAGCTACTGTTAAACACAGAATTTTCAGATGAATTGGTTGAAAATCCAGTATTTCAGGAACTGATTGAACGAATAACCGAATTTTCCAAAGATTGCAATATAATCGGCTACCATTATACAAGAGCCAACAAAGAAGACATCCTAAAAGAAGGGCTTAAATCTAAAAGCGGACAAGAAATAAGAGAGACTTTTTTGTCCCGCTATAGCGGCTTATTTACAGTAGAAGAGCTCGAAACAATTAAGAAATTATGGGATGCGTATTTCGATAGAATCATGGTTGAATCTCGTGACCACAGAATATTCTTTAATCTGACGACCACCGCTCTTTTTGATGGTGGTGCGGAACCATTGCTAAAATATTATGGTGGAGAGCAAGTATATATGCCTTTACAAAGAGAATCCTCTATCGCGCAAAAACTCCAAAGTATCGGCACTCCACTTTTGATTAAGGTGATATTGGATCCAAAGCAGTTGAGCAATTTTTATGAAGACGATATTGCTAAAATAGCAATATCGTCATACCATCGAAATAAGAATAATAACGCAGACCAATATGACCGCGATGTTTATCAGCAACAGCCTATATCGCCAAGCCAAATAGAGATTACGAATTTAAAAGGTTGAATTAAATTACAACCTTATACAAAACAAGAACGTAATTGAGATTAATCAACAAACCTAAACACCATCTCTTTTGAGCTTAGATTAATAGTCCCTACATACTATTCAATCTGATGAAGTGAAACCACGAAGGATGCCAAAATACTAGTATCAGCAACATGCACGCTATTGTTACTATCACAAACAAAGTGATCATGATCAGGATAATCAGATGTCTTGGCAAATAAAGCCTTTATATAATCCGCAGGTTTATTCAATTCTATCTGAAAATCGTTTCCCTCATCAGGCTCACTATAAGGCGATGACAATAAATTCGTTATATCTTCAACGAAATGTTCGTATTTCCAATTGTGTTCTTCTTTATAATTCCAAACACTCATTGAATAGAACTTTTTCCCAGTTTCACAAGAATCGCCCTCTTCATTATATTCTATTTCCGGATAAACAATAAATTTCCACAGATAATCACTTTTATAATAGAGCGTTTTTACACATTCCATCAATTCCGCACAAAGTAAAGCCAGTGATATTTTTACATTTCTATCTCTAACGTTTACAATTCTATTATGTAGTATACAAACTTTATCTATAATTTTATTCATCTCTCTGATAGGTATTCCTGATAAAGCCAATCGACAAAATACTTGAGCAAAATCTTTTGGAACTAAGGTTTCATCCACATTGCCAACAAGGCCTTTCCATGGTTCAATCAAATTAGGTACAATAAAACCATTATCAATTTTACATGTAGTCGTAATAAAACGATCTAGATATTTTTCCGCAAAAAAAGATTTATCATCTTCTGGACGACCAAAAGCATTGCAGATATTTCCATACAATTCTTTTTTATTCAGAGCCAACAATTGAATGATAGGGGAATCCACGCAAATATGATGCAATCTATTCAAAACCTTCAGCGCGTAATCAGGAAGACAACGATCTAATTCATCTACAACAAAAAGAATGTGTTTACGTTCATACGCCATATATGAACAAAGCATAGTTTCAACACGCTCAATTGTCTCATGTAAATCAAGGAACGGATTAAAGGCCTTAATATCAATATAGGAATCGCTATATACGGCCTTAACACCGTCTATCGCTGAATTAATTTCATCAATGTTTACGGGAGTATACTTTTCAACAAGTCCCTTGGCTACAGATGAAAAAATCTTTCGCATCGCTTTGTAATATCTTTTGCATTGTTCATCAGGATTGTCATGTTCCTTTTTATTCAGAGAATTTGCGAAAACCGTTAATATTCCCACCAAAGGCTCTTCGTAATAATCATTTTCCCATGAATCATAATGAAATATCAAAAATTCGTTCTTTAATTTTTCTTCAACTTGTCGCAAAATAAAGGTCTTTCCGCACCCCCATTCTCCATCTAACGCGATAGCCGATCCCACACGAGAATCTCTGCGTTCGCGTACAATATTGCAAATATCATTAATGACAGCATCTCGTTTTAGCAAGTCTTTGTTTTTTTCGGATTCATTTTCTTTAGACAGTACATATGCCTTCAAGTATTCATCAAATTCATCAGCCATACAGTGCTCCTTTTTTGGAGATTATCTCAAATTTTAATGTAAATGCACAGAAAATATATATTTCAGTTGTATGATAAAATATTATTTTATCATTATATCGCATAAACGGGTTTAACCAGCTCAAATTAAAGAGACGTTCTTTTGCAGACACTCAATTAGGCAATTTTTTCTTTCAAGCATCCTTTTGACATTTAAACCCAAATTTTTCCCAAAATGTTTTTAATGGTTCTTCCTCTTTTTTAGGTTGCCCCAACTTAGGGAAACCATCCCAATCTTCAAATTCAAACAGAGAATCATTATCATTTCCTTCTTCGCATTTCCACGTTCTGTCGACAAAATTCTTACTGTTATTCATGAACATACATATAAAATATTTACTTTCCAACATATCTTTTTCATCATCTTCTGAATACCATTTTTCTTCAACTTTTGAATTACGTAAGAATTCTAAAAAAATACAATCAAATGGATTAACATTATGAATCATTCTGTAATCGGTAAAAAAATGATTATTAGAATGACTATCACCTTCACTCATTTTTTCCCACTGTATACCATTCCCTGAAATCCAATTATAAAAAAGCAAAATTTGTTCTTGACGAGACATTTGCGCTCTCAAAATTCTCAACAATTCTCTTTTCTTTTCGTATTCAATTTCTTTATTTGCAGCAACGTATTTTACAGTCATATACAAGTGGCGATAATACTGATTCAGCATATCAATAGGGGGGCAATGATTTTCGGAGTTGGCTATAAAATATTGCCGCGTTCGAAAAACCTTTTCTAATACTTTTTCAATTTCAGCATCAATCGTAACAAAAGAGCCCTTACAGATTTGAAGGAAACCATTATACGAGTCTGCATCTTTTAAGTTTCGATATATTTTATACAATTGATCTTCTATATTGAAACCATTAATCGAACATCGCTTATAAAAATAATTATATGCAATTTTTATTGTCTGAACCAAATTTATAGAGGATTCACATGTATTTTGAACAAAATCCTTGTAAAGAACATATACTAGATTAAACTCTGTTAAACAATAATCGAAAAGAAACTTTCCTTGACGTTGGACAAGAGAATCAAAATATTTTGTTACAGGTTTATCATCTTTATTACTTAATGAAGATATGTCAATTTCATCTAGTGAATTACTATTATTCTGTGCACCACTTTCTTCTGTAACAGCTTTTTCAAGTTCATTTCCACCAGCAACTTCCCTCCATGTTAATTCATTTACATTTTCTTTGTGAAGTCTTAACAGCTCAAAGAAATGTGCTGTCACAACATCCATCCTATTTTTTTCTTGCAAACCGCGATTTTCTTCTCGCAAGGTTTGATTTGCGCTGAATTGAACATAAAACGCAATAAACGTCGCAACAGCACCTAGCACAGCAGCAAATGGAGCCATCAAGTTCAAAGCTTCATAAAGTTCATGACGATCTTTTCCCAATGCAAGCCAAGGAAGCCATTTTTCGGCCGGGAATTGGACCCAATGCGGAGAAAACAGAACAACGACCGTAAATAAAATAAATAGGGAAACCCAAACTTTTTTCATTTTCATTCATTACCAAAATTGTGATTAAATATAACGCTTATTTGTTGCTTGAAACTTTCTTTATCTTCAAATACAAAAGGTTGTTGAGGACAAACATTCATTGCGTATTGAAAAAACATAAGCGCATTTAAACATTCGTTATACGCGATCCTAGAACTGCGTATAGAATTCCAGTATCTTACAACATCTTTAAGACGAACTAATGCATAAACAAAATCTACATTTCCAAACGGGGCTCTTTGCAAAAACAAATCAAATTCAGCATCATTTGCAATAAAGCCGTAATTTTCGCAGGTTGTTCGAATCAAAGATTTAAAGCTTCTTTTGGAAAGAATTTTATTTTGCAGGGTATTCCCATCCTGAACCAATTCAAGTTCATTAATCGCCTGCACATAATCCTCCTTCAACAAATACACATAGGCCATATGAGAATGATAATCATTCCAAAGTTCTTGATTTGTGGGATATTTTAGCAACACTTGGTTTTCCATAAGATCTTGAATCTTACGCAATAATTCCATGGAAATATTTCCCGTTATAATTAAAGGATATATCCAATTGCCAAAAAACCTAGGGTTCGACGGCTCTTTTATGAAAATATCCACAAGATTTTCAAACTGCATATATGCAATAATATTTGCATTATTCAAATTTGTTAAAGCATTATTTGCCATATTACACCTTTTAAGAAATTGTTACTTGGCCGTTCATTAGGAGCGGGAGGAGTTTGTCGCGGAGAGTGGTGAGTTTTTGCGATTCTTTCGCTTTTTCAATGATTTCCCTATACAGCGGATTTACCTTTTCATAATATTGATGTAAAACATTTTGTGCAGGAATAACAATAGGCGACTTATCCACGGTATCTTTATTGATATGCGGTTGTTGAGCTCCTCCCCTTAAGGTGTTTAAGCGAGGGATTTCATTTACCAAATATGGGTAGAGATATCCGTTTTTCAAAATGCCATTTTCTTTTATTCCAGCCACAGATTGATTAATGCATGCATCTATTGCCATAATGCTAGGACGTAAATGACGCGTTATGGACAACGTGACGGAACCTGCAGGCAAATACGCCGTTGCACTATTTTTTACAGCATCTTCTGTAATGCGTTTTTCCGCATTTAAAATTGGGAACTCAGCAACTTCACCGGAATTTAACCACGGAATATTTCCATTCCAAAAATTTTCATTTTCTGTAGATGGCGTTCCCCCAAGAACTGTTTCACAAACATTTCCAACAACATCTACTTCCCAGCCTACAGGAATTTCCCTTTTGAGGGTTTCGTTGTAGGTCATGGGGCCGCCGGTGGTTTTGTAGGGGTGGCCGTTTTTGTCGGGGAAGTCGTATTGGACGAACCAGTAGTCGTATAGGCGTTTTGCCATTGCTTCGAGTTTCTGGTTTATCTTTTTGTTCAGGGCGATTTTGTCGTCTAATGCGGAAAGAACGGAGGCGATTTTCTTTTGATCTGATAAATCTGCATGATTCAATTCTAAAGTTTCTAGTTCCGAAACATAAAGATTTTTTTGTATACTCCCGACTGCTTTACCAACAACTTCCAAATACTTATACTTTAACAAGTAAAAAACGTAACGAAGATTGGCAACATTTTCATCAACTTGAATATTTATGACAGCTCGGTTGCCACACATTTCATCCTGCAATATGCCGAGTTTTCCAATAGATCCAGATTTACTTATGGCAAGAGAATTTGCCGGAAACATATATGCACTTTTTCCAGCACTTTCAAACCCTTTTTTAGTCAGGGTCCTTGATGTTTCATAAACAAAGCCGTCATTCAAATCTAGGCTTCTTAGCCATTTTATATCCCCATCAAAAAAAGCTGCATTTGACTGGGGAGGATTAACATATCCTTCTTGAAATTTACAACAATCTCGCAATAACATCTTACAAATACCTCAACCCTTTTTCATCCTTCTTGATATCTTCTTTTTTAGAACTAACATATCCGCAATATGCTGCTTTGCGTCCATATTCATTGGAATAGGTCCTAATTCGTCCATTGCAGTAGCTTCATCTTGCATTGATTGCAATTCTTCTTTGCCGTGCTTTCTCTCGATAATGATGGGGATAACAATAGCAGCAAAAGCCGCAACAATGGCCGCAAGCGTACCAACCAAAGAAATCAAGCCAGAATAGTTATTCAGAATTTCCATCTACATTTCCATGAACGCCGTTAGGCGTGAACAAATCCGTGTGGCATTATCGGGGCGTTGCAGGGTGCCCCCGCTAGAAGGGATAGCGAGCAACGGAGTGCGAGCGAGGGGGAGACTTCCCCCTTTGTATATCCTTTCAATTTCATTCCCATCTTTACTAAACCTTTCCTAGATCCTTCGACTCCGTTACACTCCGCTCAGGATGACACCATCGTTAAGGAGATTCCCGGTCAAGCCGGGAATGACAATGATGCTAGTTGTTTCTGGATTTCCTTTTCGAGTTTATGGCTTTCGGCGAACATGACGGCGAGTTCTTCGGTGTCGGCTTTCATCTGGGCGTTGAATTCGTCGGCGGTAATATCGACGTAGTCTATCTTGATGTCGAAATACTGGCCGGCGCTCAGGCTGTAGCCTTTTTCCTTGACTTCGCTGTAGGTCACGACTACGCTGAAGTCTTCGACGGCTTTGGCCTTGCGGAAGGTGGTCACGATTTTCTCGATTTCGTCGTCTTCGAGGCGGACTTTCTTGAGGCCGTTCGCGTCCTTGTATTCCTTGCCGAGTTTGCTTGCGTCAACGAGGGTGACTTTGTCTTTGTCGGTCTTTTTGCGAGTCTTGTCGAAGAAGAGCACGCTCACGTTGGTGCCGGTGTTCGCGAATACGTTGCTCGGCATGCTCACCACGCCATAGACGATGTGTTCGTCAACGATGCGTTCGAGGATTTTGTGCTCGATGCCGGATTTCGCGGTGATGAACCCGGTGGGGATGACGATGGCGCCCTTGCCGCCTGCCTTGATGCTGTTCACCACGTGCTGGATAAAGCAGGTGTAAATGGCCATGCTCTCCTTTTTCTTGTTCGGAACTTTAGGCACGCCTGCCCAGAAGCGGGCATTCCATTTCTTTTCGATGTCGTCGCGGGTGTCACTGAAGTCCATCTTGAAGGGCGGATTGCTCACCACGTAATCGAACTGCTTGAGGCTCTTGCCGTCGTCGCTCTTGTGGTAGGGTTCCAGGAGGGTGTCGCCCTGCACGGCGTGATCGAGGCTCGAAACGAGTCCGTTCAAGAGCAGGTTCAGTTTGAGCATCTTGTTACTGCGCTGCGAGATGTCTTGCGCAAAGATGGTGCAGCGGTCTTCGCCTATCTGGTGGCTGAGCGCCATGAGCAAGGTGCCGGTGCCTGCGCTGGGGTCGTAGCATTCTACGTTGCGCAGGTCGGCGTTGTCGCCCACCAAGAGGCGGGCCATGATTTTCGCGATGGCCTTGGGGGTGTAATATTCGGCGTACTTGCCGCCGCCTGCGGTGTTGTAATCCTTGAGCAGGTATTCAAAGATATCCGAGAAAAAGTCGTAGTGTTCGGCGAAGGCATCTTCGAAGCTGAAGTTCACCAGTTTATCGACAAGGGCTCGGGCGAAGTTTGCACGCTGGGCGTCGTCGGTCACAAAGATGGTGAGTTTTTCGAAGATGGGGATTTTTGTTTCTTGCGCGGTCTTGGTGTAGAATACGTCCAAGTTGTCCTTTGCGATGGCGACCATGGTCTCGTCAAAGATGACGTCGAAATCGCCCTTGGCCTGCTTGTTCCAGAGGTTTGCAATCAGGTAGTCGGGCTTGAACACCGGGACTTCGGGCGGCAAGAACAGGCTCACCTTTTCGCGATCGGCCTTGGAGAGTTTCGCGTATTCCTCTTCCCACTTGTCGGATTTTTTGAGGGCCTTCAGGCAAGGGTCATTAATTTTCTTGAGTTCGTAGCCGAACTTGTCGGCCATAAACTTGTACAGAAACACCTGAGTGATAATCTTGTATTCGTTGCCGTCATTGCCCATGCCGTACGTTTGGCAAGTGGCCTTGAGAGAGTCAATAAGGGCAATGGTCTTGTCTTTGATGTTCATTTAATTTCCGTAGTAGGCGTTATACTGGTTAATATACTGCTTAGCGATGCGCTGCTGGATAAACAGGTAATCGGGCATTTCGGGCTTGATTTGCGGGAATTGCGCGAGCCCGTCCGCGATTTCTTTCATCACGGTCTTGCCAAAGTAGGCGTCCTGTTTGAGGATGTCGTTGCGGTCAAAAACTTTCGCGTCAATCGTCCCCTTAATAGTCAAGAGAGCCTGCACGATTTCTTCGTCGAACTTCGAGATAATCGGTGCCTGGTGCTTGGGTTCGCGGGCCTTATTCTCTTCGCGAATGCGCTTGTGGACGTAGGCGAATTTCGTGTCGCCATTGTACTTGCGCAAAAGGGCTTCGTTAGCCTTGCGAAGATCTTCGAGGCGTTTCAGGATGTCGTTTAACGATTTAGTTTCTTCGTTGTGTTCCGCTACGTCGGCAGGAGTAAACCCGTGCTTCTTGAAAATTTCGTCAAGCGCCTCGACAATGCTTATGTATTCAGGGTCATCGTGGTCAAAGTTGTCCGACATTGCACGCGCAATTCGCTTGCGCGTTTCACGGAGTTCCGAGCCGTTGTCGATAATTTTCAATTCTTCGCGACCGATACAGTTGAAGTTGAATTCAATATTCAACAAGGCATCAATTAAGGCCGCATGGGTCGCATCGCTGTTTTCCAGAGACTCTTTCAGGTTTATTATAGAAATACGGCGGTTTACTTCTGAAAGCATTTCTGGAAGTTTTTTAATCTGGAGCTTTTTGAATTCTTCTTTCAGTTCATCATCGCCAAAAGTGCGCACCAAGTTGAATGCGTCTTTCGCAAGTTCCAGAGCCTTGCGCAGCTGTATCAGCAACTTTTTATCTTCGAGGCTCGAAATTTCTTTGGAGAATTCTTCGGCATTATCCGTTGGGTACCTGAATAACGCTTGACGAGTCTCTCGAACCTGTTGAATCAACTCGTCCTTGTCTTCCATGACCTGGCGATACATGTCGGGAATTTTTTCTTCCGATTCACCGTCTCCGTTTTGGTCGGAATTATAACGGTTCAGTTCCCGGAGGTAAGCCTCGTTTGTCTCGTCAAAATTCGCCTTGATATCTGCAAAGTCAATCAAGAAACCACGCTTCATGTCTTTGTAGGGGCGGTTCACGCGGGTAATCGCCTGCAGCAAGTTGTGGTCCTTGATTTTGCGGCCGAAATAGAGACGTTTGAGGCGTGGGGCATCAAAACCTGTCAAGAGCATATTGAAAACAATCAGAATATCTATCTTGAAATTCTTCTTAAAATCGAGAATCGTCTGGCGAATCGTATCCTTGTCGGCGCTATCGTATAGAATCAGGCCCGCTTTAAGATCTGCTTTCTTGAAGCGAGTCGAATTTATTTCTTCAAGGATTTTATCAAAGGATTCGTAAAGTTTGCGCGCCTGCCCCGAACTTTCGCAAATAACCATGCCACCCAGCGATTCATCCCCTTGCATTTCTCGAAACGAAATCAAGTCGTTCACAATGTAGCGGAGCAAGGATTCAACATACGTCGGGTGCTCAATAATGGCATCCTTAGAAACGGAACCCTTTTCTACCAATTTCTGGAGGCTTTCGAATGCTTCGGTAATCTTTTTACGGTAACTGGTCTCAATTTCTTCGCGAATGATTTTCAGCGTGTAGCCGTCTTGAATGGAACGATCGTAATAATACGTGTGGAAGTAGTCGCCAAAGACCTTGCAACTAGCCTTTTCATCTCCGATGAGCGGAGTCCCTGTCAATGCTATTTTTACCGAATTTTTGTCGGCATTGAAAAGATTGGCAAGGAAACACCCCTGCGGTTTATAACCACGATGCGCTTCGTCCATTATGAAAATGCGTTGCAAATTCGTGGCGTAATCAGGAAGTTCAACCTTGTCTTTGTCGTCCTTGAATTTCTGGATGTTCACGACCGTAATTTCATCTTCGCCGGAATTTCCCTGCAACGACTGATTTTCGCGGAACTGTTTCATCAGTTCATCGCGGGAATTCGCCGTAGTAACCTTCAAACCGCGAGCCGCAAATTCATCGCTCGCCTGCTGCAGCAAATCAAGACGGTCCACAATAAAGTAGAATTTGGCAACGACATCTTTCTTCGCGTAAAAATCCTTCAGGACTTTTGTCAAGTGATACGAGAGCGCCGTCTTTCCAGAGCCCTGTGTATGCCATACTACGCCAGACTTAACACCTGCTTTCAACTTTTCACGGATAGCGAGAGCAGCAAACATCTGCTGGTAACGCATGATGTGTTTTTCATCTCTGGTGACAATGTTTCCGTCATCGTCCTGCTTTTCTTCGTGCAAATACGCAATACCATATTTTAACAGGAACATCAAACGTTCAGGGCAGACCATCGAAGTCAACACACGATTCGTAGGGGTGTTGATATCAAGGTTTGTCTTGTATTCGGGATTTTCCTTCAGCACAGGCACATTGAAATCCAACAAGACGCGTTCTTCTGTCTTGGGATCAATCGGGGTGTATGCAAAATTCTTGTTGAACGGCGCAACATGGGCACGAGCAGGATTTTCTTCACGGAAACAGTTGAACTTCGCCTTGTCTCGAGCAGCCGTACAATAAAACACACCCTCAATTGGGACAACACCACCCTTGGCATCGTACTCCATATTGTTGGAGAAAATCATCAATTGTGTAATGTTGATAAAGCGGCGGAATTTCTTGTTTGGGAAGCGTATGTCATTCATCCGCTTGCTTTCTGCGATCATACCGCCCGCATTGTTGGGCTTTTTGACTTCAATAAAAACAAGAGGCAAGCCGTTTATAAACAGCGTTATGTCTGGGCGGAATTCGTCATCACCATTTTTGCAAGTAAATTCTGCGGTGCATTGATAAGAGTTATTTTCGGGATGTTCAAAATCTACTAGGCGGTAAGGCGAAACCGAAACCAGGCGCTTGTAGAATTGGCGACCTAAATCATCGTCATCTAGTTCTTTGCGAATATCTGCCAAAACGCTTTCGGCAGAATATTTCGTGCCCGGATTTAACAACTTAAACTGTCGCTCAAAGGTGTTTTTCAATATGTTGGTATCTGGGTCGTAATAGCCTGTGGCACCCATTGGAATCTTACCCACATACGTATATCCGAGGCGCGTCAAATGCAACAGCGCAGTCAACTGCACTCGTGTCGCTTCGTTAAAATCGCCTTTAGACATACTGATTCCTTTCCACCAACAAAAAACCCGTTCTAGGGAGCGGTCTACTTGTAAATATATATATCATTTTCGGAAAAAAAACTTCAAAAATAGGGAAAAATAGAGGGTTTTTCTTGAAATATCGGTACAATTGTCGCCAGATTGCTTCGGGGCGTTGCGGGGTGTCCTCGCTAGAAGGGGTAGCGAGCAACAAGGTGCGAGCGAGGGGAAGGCTTTCCCCTTAAAAAACACCATTACACCTTGACATATTATAGCATATATGCTATATTTAATGCGTGGAGTTCAAGTTTTTTCCAAATATTCGCAATTATGACCCCGAAAACACGGAGCCTAAAGACGAAATAGGTGATGTCGGAAGAGAATTGGAGGATTTGTCAAAGCGGCGCCCCGATCTGTATTTGCGCGTAAAGAGTTTTTTGCTAATGTTAAAGAGAGTTTTAGATCTAACTCCGTATTTGCAGAACAGTCAAATTTATAGGTTCCCTAAAGAATATGACGGTCTCTATGAAATGCGGATTCCCAAGCAGGCGCGAGGTGGTGTCTTTAGAATATATTTTTGTATGTCGTTGCGCGAGTTGAACACTTTGATTTTGTTGTGTGCGGAATTGAAGCATAAAAAGGAACCTATGAAATTGGCAACGGCTTTCAGCAAATTGAAGCAATATAGGGAACTTGTCAAACAAGGAGCGATGCTATGAAAAAGAACCAAGTCCTAGATTTCATGGACACTCTTGAAAAGGGTGACAAAAAGCTTGACTCGTATGCGAAAATGTACGAGGCTCTGTCGGCGTTCCTGACGGATTTCGACTTCTTGAAAGATTCCTTGGGTTTGACTCAGCAGGATGTCGCCGAGAAGATGGGCACCACGCAGAGCGCCATCTCTCGCATAGCATCGCTGAAAACGAATCCATCCTACAAGCAGTTGCAGAAGATGGCGGAGGCTGTCGGTGGCGAACTCCTTGTCACCCCAATGAAAAGCATGACCGTCCAGGTACCTTACGACTTGCAAGAGTCCGTGCGTAAGCTGGCCGCAAGCGAGAACAAGTCGACAAGCGATTACCTGGAAGGCGTTTTGCGCAACGCCATAGAGTTGGAACGCTCTAGCTATATGCACCGGACACTCGCATTGAAAAAGGTATGCGAGCCGCGGGCCACATACAATTGTCACGGCAGAAAGACAAAGCGGAAAATGAAATAATTTACCCTAACTGCCCGGGCAGCACGAGCTTTTCCTTCGGCGGAAATTCCGCGTCGTACTTCTCGAATGCTTCGGGGTTGCGCATGGCGACAAAGTACGGTTCGGGATCGCGGTAGCTGCCGGTGATTCCGTCGAGGAATCCTTCTTGCAGTTCCTTGCAGAGGAAGTAGGGCGCGTCGCTGTCGGGGTCGTCGGCGCAGCGGATTCCCCTGGTGCTCGCGACAACAAAGCCGCTCTTGCCGTAGAACGCGATGTTCCCGCAAATCAGGAGGCAGCCCGCGCCCATTTCGGCGGCAATGCGCATGGAGTGGTCCAAATTATACGCTTAGGGAGTAAAAAAAATGATAGCTAATACAAGTAAATACTTGCAAATACTTTCAAATAATGATATATTGGGTGGTATGAGAACCGTTGCAAAGAACTTCCGTATCGATTCAGAACTCAATGACCAGGCTACTACCTTGCTCGAGGGGCTGGGGCTTTCTATGTCGCAGGCTGTGTCCATGTTCCTGCGGCAGGTCGTGTTGCATCGGGGCTTGCCGTTCAAGGTGGAGTATCCCGACCGTTCCAAGGTATTGATGGATGCCATCGAAGAGGCAAAGCGCCTAGAAGCCGATCCGAATACTAAACGCTATACGGATATGGAAGAAATGTGGGCGGATCTCGATAAATGATTTACGAAGTTATCTGGACCAGCCGATTCAAGAAGTCGAGGATGTAGCCTACCCGCCAACCTTCTTCACGAATTCGCGGCAGGTGGCCTCGGGGTCGGCGGTGCCGAAGATGGCGCTGCCTACCACGAACACGTTGGCGCCCGCTTCCTTGCAGGCGAGAATGTTGTCCAGTTTTACGCCGCCGTCAATCTGGATATCCAGTTCGGGTTTCAGCTGGCGCAGTTCGCGGATCTTGTCCAGGCAATAGGGAATCAGGCTCTGGCCGCCAAAGCCGGGGTTCACCGACATGATAAGCACCATGTCCACAATGTCCAGCACCCACTTGATGCTTTCGAGAGGCGTTGCCGGGTTGATGGCCACGGCGGGCTTTACGCCAAGTTCCTTTATCTGGTGCAGCAGGCGGTCCAGGTGGTTGGTGGTCTCGGCATGTACGCTAATGATGCTGGCGCCAGCCTTTGCAAATTCGCCCACGTACTTTTCGGGATTCTCGATCATCAGGTGGCAATCCAGCGGGAGTTTGGTTCCCTTGCCCACGCAGGTCGAAATGCCCGGACCAAAGCTGATGTTGGGCACAAAGTGTCCGTCCATGATGTCCAGGTGCACAAGGCCCGCGCCGCCGTTCTCGATGGCGTTCAGGCCCTTGCCCAGTTCCAAAAAGTTCGCGTTCAACACGCTGGGAGCGATAATTTGCTTTAGACTCATGCCCAAAATATAGGAAAGTTCGCGAAAAAACCAGCGCATTCGCTCCCAAAAAGAAAACCCCGGACCTGATTTCTCAAGTCCGGGGCTTTCAGCGGGAAGGGCGAGATTCGAACTCGCGATAGGATTAAGTCCTATACGTCCTTAGCAGGGACGCGCCTTCGGCCAGCTCGGCCACCTTCCCATCTTGGGGACTCCAATTTTACATAAAAATCCGCAGTTTTTCAAGGGTGAATGCCCAAATTTGCCCAAAAAAGCCCGCCGAAAAAGCTAAATTGCGGCTATAATGGTGCGGCTTCTAATAAAATTACTCAAGATTATGGCGGCATTTGCCCTGGTGGGCCTCATCTGCTGCATCCCCCTCTACATTGTCGTTTTCAAGATTCTGCCCGAAAAGGACCCCGACAACCAGTTCAACCGCAAGACTATCCTGCAGGTGCTCTCCGGCGAGACTCGCGTGTTCTACCGCGACGGTGACAATCTCCTGGGCGCATTTTTCGATGCCAACCACCGCGTGTATGTGCCCTACGGCGACATTCCCGTGAACATCGTGAACGCCCTGGTGGCCGCCGAAGACGCGGGCTACTGGAACCACGACGGTTTCAGCCTGTACGGCTTTACCCGCGCCATGGTCTCGAACCTGAAAAGCGGGCACATGCGGCAGGGCGGCTCCACCCTCACCCAGCAGGCGGTCAAGAACATCTTTGGCCGCGAGGAACGCTCTGTCAAGGAAAAGGGCAAGGAGCTGATCAACGCGCTCCGCATGGAAAAGCACTTTTCCAAGGAAGAAATCCTGGAGTTCTACCTGAATCAGTTCCACGTTTCGGGCACGGGCAAGGGTGTGGCCATTGCGGCCCAGTATTTCTTCAACAAAGAACTTAAAGACCTGACCCTGGCTGAATGCGCCTTTATCGCAGGTTCCGTGAAGGGCCCCTTCAACTACGACCCCTTTATCCAGCGCAACAAGGAACGCCGTGACCGGGCTATCGCCCGGGGTGCAGAACGCCTGCAATACGTGCTTGGCCGCATGGTAGAAGAGGGCTACATCGAGCAAGAGGACATGGACAAGGCCCTTGCAAACCCGCTGGAATTCAACCACGGGAATTTCCGCTTCAGCATGAGCACCACGCTGGAGCGGCTGGAAGAACGCCTGGACAGCGAATATTTCAAGGAGCTTTTCGAAGGCGAAGGAATCGACGACTGGCGCAAGGCCCAGCTGGAAATCGTCACGACCCTAGACGCCAAAAGTCAGGACGCGGCGAAGCGTGCCCTGCAAAACAATATCAGCAACCTCCAGATGCAGTTGGGCGGGTTCGTGCTCCCCAAGGCCCAGTTTGCAAACCGCGCCCAGAGTGCCCGCAAGGGCGATTACCTTTACGGTGCTGTAGATAGCGTTTTCTACGACGACAAGGGCAAGCTGAAATCCTTGAAGCTGGACTTTGGCCAGTTGAAGGGTGTCGTCACGGAGGCCGCGGTCAAGGAATTTGCAGCCCAGGTGGGCGGCGACGTGAACAAGATTCTCGCCTCCCAGCTGAAACCGGGCGCAATCCTTCTGGTGAGCGTGCTGGACGAAAACAAGATCGAGGGCTACGCCCCCTGCAAGATCGAAACGGAACCTGTACTGCAGGGCGGTCTCGTGGCTATCCAGAACGGCATGGTGCTTGCAAGCCAGGGCGGTTTCCACAACACGGGTTATGACCGTAGCTTCAAGGCGGTTCGTCAGCTTGGTTCTAGCTGGAAACCCCTGCTCTATGCGCTGGCCCTGCAGCACCACTGGAACTATATGGACGAACTGGAAAACGAGTTCAACGTGTTCCAGTACGTGAACCAGTTCTATTTCCCGCGGCCCGACCACAAGAACAAGGGCGACGTGGTGACCATCGCCTGGGCTACCACCCGTTCCGAAAATATCGCGAGCATTTGGCTGTTGGAACACTTGTTAGACAAGCTGGACAGCAACGAGTTTGCCGAGGTGGCGGCCCAGAACGGCTTTGCCCAAGATGCCGACGAAGAACGCAAGGAATATTTTGAGCGGCTTCGTGACAAGTTCGGCCTCACCCTGAAAGAAGAATCCAAACGGGAAATCGAGTTTACCCGCGCCCGCGACGCCCTTGCAGAGCGCTACAGGCTAGAAGGCAAGTCCGCCCGCGCCCGTGCGGTGCTGAACCTGCGCTACGGTACGTTCA
Organism: Fibrobacter succinogenes; assembly: GCA_902768715.1. Lineage (GTDB taxonomy): Bacteria > Fibrobacterota > Fibrobacteria > Fibrobacterales > Fibrobacteraceae > Fibrobacter > Fibrobacter succinogenes_L. Next base: position 82,121 of record CACXMH010000001.1, read on the forward strand.
CGGATGTGGGTGTCAAGCAGGCCAAGAAAGACGAGACCCTCATCAAGTACCTGAACCATAACTACAAGAACTACGCCGAAGTGCTCCGCTCCCGCGAAGCCAAGAGCCTGGACCCCGATGTAGAGGCCACGCTCCCGCCCATGGAATCGGTGGAACTGTTCCCGAATTTCAGCCTGGCCGATTTCAAGCGGCTCACCACCATGATGGAGCCCGTAGATTCCGAAAAGGATTACCTGGAATTGAGTCAGCTCCGCTACTGGCCCGATTTCCGCAGGGCGCTCTCCATGGCAGAATACGCCCGCTTTGCAAACGAAATCGGTATTCATCAGAAACTGCAAAAAGTGTTCAGCATGCCCCTGGGCGTAAACGAGATTACTCTTGGCGAAATCACCACGGCCTACCAGACCTTGCTCACCGGGAAGGTTTACAAGTGCCTGGATGCCGACTGGGCCGACCCCTGCTTTATCAAGGAAATCAAGAATCGTGACGGTCGCGTGATTTTCAGGAACGAGGTAGAAACCAAGCAGGTGCTTTCTGATACTGTTACTTCCCAGATGGCGGTGATGCTTCGTTCCGTGTTCACCAACGGTACGGCCCGCAGCCAGGTGGTAAACCTTTCCGTTTCAAGCGAAGACCGTTCCACTACGCTTCGTTTCCCGGTGATGGGCAAGACGGGTACCACCAACGATTACCGCAACGTGGCCTTCATGGGAGCGCTCCCCACTTACGTGACAGAACAGAATGGCATTGCGCTAGATTCCGTAGTGGCTATCGGAAGCTACGTGGGCTTTGACGACAACAAGCCGCTAAAGTCGGGGCGCACCCGCATCGCAGGTGCATCTGGCGGTCTGCCCCAGTGGGCGGCCTTTGCCAAAGAAGAAATCGACATTCAGGGCATTCCCGAACACATCGACTTCTTCGACATTTCCATGCTGGCCACAGGCGAAGTCCCGCTGGTGCTGCCTAACGAACGGGGCGAGCTGAAGGTGGACCCCATGACAGGCTTTGTCCTTCCGGAATCCGAAGCTTCTGCAGGCCGCTCCCTCCCGTGGCTGGAGGTTCCCGGTTTCAGGGCCGCCGTTGCCGAGGCCGCCACAGATAGCGCTGCCTCTGCAGAGGCTGCACCCACGCCCGAGCTTTCCATCGTCCCCGTCGAAGACGGCGAGGCTGCACAGGCCGGAGCTTCGGCCGCACAGGTGGGCGAGTCTGCAGAACCGTCCGGCGTTCAAGCTCCAGCCGCCGACGCAGCTCCTGCTGCAGCGACGGAGCAACCTTCGGCCGCTCCCGCTCCTGCCGCCATGCCCAAGGACGACGACTGGGATTTGCCTGCCGACCTGGACGGAAACAACGCCTTCGTCCCGCTGGAAGCCGGAGAATAAAAACGAGAAGTTTGACTATGAAACGACTGCTTGCATCTGCACTTTTTCTCTCGCTCCTTGCCGCCTGCGCAGGGACGACCCCGGCAACTTCCTCGCCCGAGAATGGGCTTTCCTCGCAAGCTTCAGAAACGTCCGCACCTGCTTTGGAAGCGTCTGCACCGGCCGCTGCGACGGAGCAACCTTCGTTCGAGTCGGTCGCACCTTCCTCCGCAGAATCGAGCCCTTCCGGACAACAGGCGGCCCAGCAGTCCGCAGTCATGTTCAACTCCCAGCAGCTGGACAACTACCGGCTTTCCACACCCGAGAACATCCCCGCGGCAGCGTCAGACCAGTTCGGCGCAGATCAAACCGGCGTTCAGAGCATGTCCCAACCATCTGTGTCTCAGCCCATCGACCCCTACACGGCATTTCCCGCCCTGGTCGATGAGGTCTTCGCTTTCGCCGATTCTCTGTACCGTGCAGGCTACACCGATTCCGCTACTGCCTACCTGGAACGCTTCCGCGTCATCAAGCCCCTCTGGCTCCAGTGGGAGCGTCGCGCCGATTCCCTGCTCAACGAGTTCGGCAAGACCCGCGCTGAAAAGTCCAAGCAGTTCGACCCCATGGTCCTTAAAATCCAGAACATGAACCGGGCCCAGTCCGCCTACAGCCTCGTGGCCGAAACCGCCGACAGCCTCATTGCCCTCGCTCCTGGCGATTCCCTTGTAGCCTGGGCTGGCGAACAGAAAAAGCTGGCTTACACCAACACTTTGCAAAAGGCTCGTCGCGAACTTTCCGAAATCAGGGTCCTTGCCGAAGGCCATGCCGAATTCAATGCGGCCCAGGCAAAGCTGAAAGAGTTCCAGTTGCGCTATCGGGACTTCGAAGATTCCCTGCAGACCGCAGCCCTAGCCGCAAGAATCGCAGAGCTTGCCGCCGTCGCCGATTCCGTGGCCAAGGATTACTGGGCAAAGCATGACCCCGCCCAGGCCCTCGCCCAGGCCGACACCCTGACCCGTCAAGAAAAATTCCCCCAGGCCAAGGAACTTTTGAACAAGTTAATGTTCAGTAATTTGCGGCAACAGGCCCTCGAAAAATACAACGCCCTGGCCGACGCTTACTGCAACAAGCAGCGCAAGGTGACAAGCCAGCTGTTCACCAAGTCCCAAAAGCAGAAAGATGAACAGAACAAAAAGTCCCTGCTCAAGGATGCCATCGATTCCCTGGACAACTGCCTGGTGGAATATCCCGACTATAGCCAAAAGCAGAAGGTTCTCGACAACATGGAATTTCTGAAAAAGGAACTTGCCAAATGATGGACGCCACCTGGTGGGAATACGGCCAGTATCCCGCCTTTTTCGTGCTCGGCGCAATCGTTAGCCTCATCAACAGCATCGCAGGTGGCGGAAGCACCCTGAGTCTGCCCATCATGATATTTCTCGGCATGCCCGCCACGGTGGCAAACGGCACCAACCGCATCGGGCTCATCATCGGCAACATCAGTTCCGTGGCAAACCTCGCCCGTCACGGCTACCTCAACAAGAAAATTTTCTTCCAGTTGTTGATTCCCACCATCGTCGGGGCCTGCGTTGGCATCTTCTTCTTGGTCCGCATCGGCGACAAGGCTTTCCAGGCCATTCTCGCCGCCGTCATCTGCCTGGTGGTGGTCATGAGCCGCCTCCGCAAAAACATCCTCGGCAAGCCCCCCGCAACCCCTCCCGAAAAACTCACCTGGAAAGGGGCTCTGGGTTTTTGCTGTGTGGCCATCTACGGCTGCATCGTCCAGGTGGGCGTGGGCTTTGTTCAGATTTTCAGCCTCACGCGGTACACCGGCCTCGACCCTATCCACGTGAACGCCCTCAAGAACGCCCTCACCACCGTGTTCCTCTGCATGAGCACCCTCGCTCTCGGACTCGCGGGCAAGATCGACTGGCCCATCGCCATCATTATGGCGGTAGGAGCCTGGTTCGGCGGCTATTGCGGCAGTTTTTTGCAGCGCAAAAAAGGCAACAAGTTCATCGAGAACTTCATCAGCGTCTGTAGCATCGCCCTCGCCATCTACCTAGTAGTAGATCTTGTTCTTAATCGTTAATCTCTGTACGAACCAGAAATACCACAGGCTCCACGCCGCCCACAAAATGGCGACGGCGATTCCCACCCTGCCCACTATCGACAGGGTGTGGGCGATTTGCAGGTAATGCACCAGGTGTCCCGTCTCGCCAAGTATAAAATTCCAGTCGTGGAATCCGTAGGGCGATTCCGCTCCGGTCACGCCGTTTATCAGGGGCAGGCTCATGGGCAAGGCATCCGCAACGTAGGGCACCACGTCCATCACGTTCTCAAAGGACCACCACAGTCCAATGGACGCTCCGAACAAATCTCTCGGCTTGATCCACAGCGCAAAGCAAAACATCAGCGGCACCAGGCACTGGAAAAGCGAACCGCCCAGCGATGTAATCACGTCGTTCCCGAAAATCCGGAACACCACGTGCCCCGCCTCGTGTACCAGCAAATTGATGCTATGCAGAAATTGCACAATCCATGCTTGGTCTTCCTTGAAAAAGATGGGTACAGACAAACTAACCATCGCTACGAAACACGCCACCCGAAACCAGAAGCTCTCGCTGCGCCCAAGTTCTTTCGGAAGTAGGAACAGCCTCAAGACCGCAGGCCACATGTCTGGCTCGCTCAGCTTCAGCGACTCGCGCTCCCGATACCCCGTCTTCACAAGGTTCAGCGCAACTCTGTCTTCAGTCTGCTTCTCCATCCCGTTTTCTCTTGTCATCCTCGCGACCTGTGGTGAGCGTAGTCGAACCAAGGCGGGGATCCGCTTGCTTTTACCTTGTCATCCTCGCGCAGGCGAGGATCCCCTATCATCCTATAAAATAACATAATTCAATTTGAAAGGGGGAAGCCTCCCCCTCGCCCGAGCCTTGCTCGGCCTACCCCCTCTGCGGGCCTCAATCGCCGGCCCGCAACGCCCGCTCCCCCTGTCACCCCGCGCCCACCCTCTTGTCATCCCCGCGCAGGCGAGGATCCACTTGCATCCACCCCTGTCATCCCCACACCCCCTCTTGTCATCCCCGCGCAGGCGGGGATCTCCCCGCATTTTTGTTGACAACCTGTTGACAGTCTTGGGTTTAGGCGGTTCACGACCCGTTTCCAGGGGTGCGTGGCGAAAAAAAGCTAAAAAACAGAAAAAATTTTCGCAAAACCCCTTGCCGGGGGCGAAAAATTGTTCTATAATTGGCCTCACCCTCGGAAAGGGGGTTGCGGAGGCCCGCGAGGCCGCCGGGAAGATTGAAGGAATCGGAGATGTGCTTAGTGACGGGTCCAAGAATTTTCTTGGAAAGTCAATACGAACGTGATTAAAGTAACGGGACCAAGACTTTTAGAATTAATGAAGAGTTTGATCCTGGCTCAGAACGAACGCTGGTGGCGTGTCTTATACATGCAAGTCGAGCGGGGCAGCAATGCCCAGCGGCGAACGGGTGAGTAACGCGTAAGCAATCTGCCCCATATCAGGAAATACCCGTGCCAACGCGCGGTTAATGTCCAGGAGCGTGGCTTCCCGCATGGGGAGTTGACAAGAGATTTATCGGTATGGGATGAGCTTGCGTCCGATTAGCTAGTTGGCGGGGCAACGGCCCACCAAGGCGACGATCGGTAGCCGGCCTGAGAGGGTGATCGGCCACATTGGGACTGAGATACGGCCCAGACTCCTACGGGAGGCAGCAGTAGGGAATATTGCACAATGGGGGAAACCCTGATGCAGCAACGCCACGTGTGGGAAGAAGCATTTCGGTGTGTAAACCACTGTC
>CACXMH010000002.1 GCA_902768715.1 Fibrobacter succinogenes
AACCTCCGCGTTGTCGGTGGTCGTGATGTGAGGTGCGATTATGCTGAGTGATAAGCCTGTTGTATTTTCTGCCAAGCGCATTAGCAAGGACTTTGGCGCGGGCAAGACCCTGAAGACCGCCGTGAAGGATGTTTCCTTCGACATCTATGACGAAGAATTCATCTCCATCGTGGGCGGCTCCGGTTGCGGCAAGTCCGTGCTGGCAAAAATCATGCTCGGCCTTTACGAACCTACCCGCGGCCAGTTCCTCTACAGGGATCACAAGATCAAGAACCTGAGGGACCACTGGAACGAGGTTCAGTTCGTGTTCCAGGACCCGTTCGGATGCTTCAACCAGTTCTTTACTATCCGTAGCCAGCTGGAAGACGCACTGAACGTGCTCAAGAACAAGCCCTCCAAGGAAGAAGTCCGCCGCCGCGTGGACGAAGGCCTGATGGCTGTGAACGTGAAGCCCTCCGATATCGAAGGCAAGTACCCCTTCGAACTTTCGGGTGGTCAGATGCAGCGTATGCTCTTGGCCCGTATCTTCGCGCTCCGCCCGAAGGTGCTGATTGCCGACGAAGCCACCTCCATGGTGGACGCCTGCGTGCGCGCCAACATCCTGGATTATCTCCGCAAGTTGAAAGACGAGCTGAAGATGACCGTGGTGTTCGTGACCCACGATATCGGCCTTGCCAACTACGTGTCTGACCGAATCTTCATCATGCACGACGGAAAGATTGTGAACCAGGGAACGCCTGCAGAAGTGCTGGACAACACCACTGAGCCGCATACGCTCCGCCTGCTGGACGATATCCCCGAAGTCCACAAGACCGAATGGATCAAGAACAGCCATCGCTCTAAGAAATAAACAGTGGTTTGGGGTGAAAAGCCCTGCTCCGCATTTGTCATCCCCGCGCAGGCGGGGATCTCCTCTAAAAAGCCGCAGTCCAAAGCTGCGGTTTTTTTGTATCGCCCATTATTGAAATAAGGGCATCAAGTAAAAACCGACAGTTCCTGTAATGCCATACACATAACCGGATTCCAATGAACCAACATTGGTCAATACGGTGCCTAAGCTGAGTTCAATAAAATCGCCAAACCTGTACCCCATTGAAATATAATGCGACAAGATAGATGTATCTACAATATCAAAGCCCTCTATGCTGAAACTGTAATTCAGGAATGACTTGCCTATAATGATTCCTACAAATCCACCAAAGAACAAATCTTCACCATATTCCTCTTTTTCAAAAGGCTCGTATGACGCACATACAGTCCTGCTCCAGAATACGGCCCCATCTATGGTCACGTTATTTTTTTCGGTTTCCACGCACTTTTCTCCGCTATATTTGACATCACGGAACAGAATGTGTCCTGTGAAAAAACCAAATTCGAAATCCCGAAAATTCCAACCTAATGTAAGATGGTAATATAGTCCATCATCGTAGCCTAGACCGGCTCCAAATATAAGGGTTCCACTTTTGTGCAAATAGTCTATTTTTCCGGATCCTTCTACGCCTCCTATTTCATAAGTCCGCTCCTTATCGTCGATTTTCTCTTCTTTTGCACCAATTACTTTCCCACTGACTCGCCACATTGACGAATAAGGTTCTTGTGTCGTATTGGAACCATGTACTTCTGGAGCGTCGGATACCGTCGCATTTAATATGCGTTCGGATTCGTATGCAAGGGCTTCGGAAGAGAGTATAACTATCAGGCTAAACAGAAACAGACTTTTTTTCACAAAGGCCCTCCTCATTTTAAGTTAGAAAAAACGGGCCGGTTTTGAGTATAGTTTCTACATTTTTGTTTTTTGCCCGTCCCTGTTTTCAAGGGAAAACAGGAAATTTGGCAGAGTGGGTACAGGAAAGTGCCTTTTTTAGGTATATTCTGGCCATGAATACCTGCAAAAGTTTTTTTTCTAGTATGGGTGCGGTGGCTTTGTCTGCCGTAGCCGTTGTTTCCCTTTGTTCTGCCACGGCCATTGCAGGCCCCCTGATGAACCAGCTAGGCTATGCTCCTGAGGCCGAAAAGCAGGTGGTGATTCCCGGTAGCGACGCCAATATGCTAGAGGTCCGCGACCTGAAGGGCAAAACCGTTTTGAAGCTGAAGGCCCCTAATGTGGGCGAGTGGGAGTACAGTGGCGAAGAGACACAGGTGTTCGACATCTCTGCGGTCAAGGCCCCCGGTACCTACCGCCTGTATCGTAATGGCGAATACCTGGGGAACCCGTTCTTTGTAGGCAAGAACGTTTACGAGGGCGTGACAAAGGCTGCGCTCAAGTGGTTCTATTACCAGCGGGCTAGCATGCCTTTGGAAAGCCCTTACGCAGACAAGTGGGTCCGCGCCACGGGTCACCCCGATGATCACGTTATTGTTTACGGCAGTGACAAGGCGACCGGTGGCAAGGGCAAAGGTGTTGAGATTAAATCCCCTCGCGGGTGGTACGATGCCGGCGACTACGGCAAGTACATTGTGAATTCTGGCATTACGGTGTGGACCCTGCTGGATTTATACGAGAAGTTCCCGAAGTATGCGGATACCCTCAGTTGGGACGTTCCGCGGGAATTCCCCAAACTGCCCTTGCTGCTGGAAGAAGTCCGCTATAATCTGGACTGGATGCTTACCATGCAGGACAGGGACGGGGGTGTTTTCCATAAGGTTTCTACGCTCAAGTTCTGCGGTAGCGTGATGCCCGAAAAGGATACCGCCCCCCGCTATGCCGTTTTGAAAAGCGTTACGGCGGCTCTGGATTTTGCAGGCGTGATGGCGCAGGCCAGTGTGGTTTACGCCCCCTTTGACAAGGCTTACAGTTCCAAGATGCTGAAGGCGGCGGAGGCTGCTTATGCCTGGGCGAAGAAAAATCCGGAAATGTTCTACAAGCAGCCCGCCGACGTGAATACGGGAAGCTATGCCCCCGGTAACGAAGACGGCAAGGACGAATTCCGTTTTGCGGCTGCCGAACTGTACAATGCGAAGGTGGCATCTGGAGCAAACCCGACAACGGACAAGGCCACGGCTGCTTACCTAGAAGACTTGAAGGCAAACCCCTTCACCCAGAATGGCGCTTGGTGGGGCGACCTGAACATGCTTGCGGTATTCCGCGTGGCAAATGCTCCCAAGGTATTTGGCGATAGCCTTGCCGGTGCGGCAAAGAAGATTTTGCTGGACGAGGCGAACAGCCTGCGTTCTATCGGCGATACCAGCGCCTACAGGCTCCCCATGCACCCCTGGAATTGGAACTGGGGCAGCAACAGTGCCGTGGCGAACAACGGCATTGTGCTTTTGCAGGCATATCTCTTGACTAATGACAAGAGTTATTTGGACGGTGCGCAGCAGTGCCTGGATTACCTGCTGGGTAAAAACCCCATGGACATTACCTATGTGACGGGCTTTGGTTTCCGCAGCCCCCGCAATCCGCACCATCGCCCCAGCGAAGCGGACTTTGTGGACGATCCTGTGCCCGGCATGTTGGTGGGTGGGCCTCACCTGGGCAAGCAGGATATTAACTTGAACGGGACGGACCATTGGAAATGCCCGAACTACGCCGCAGCCGACAAGCCTGCCCTGGCTTACTTGGATGACCGTTGCAGCTACGCTACCAACGAAGTGGCCATCAACTGGAACGCTCCTTTGGCGTTCTTGGCAGGTGCTCTCCAGGCGATTTATAATAAGTAAGGCTGCATATAGATCCTCGCTTTCGCGAGGATGACGAGGGAATGGTTTTCGTCATGCCCGCGCAGGCGGGAATCCGCTGGAATGATGCAAGCAGATCCTCGCCTTCGCGAGGATGACGACGAAAGTCTATATTTCCCTCTATGGAAGAACAAATCGACATCTTGAACCCTGACGGAAGCCCGGCAGGGTATTTTCGCGGGCGCACAGAGGTTCATGCCAAAGGGCTTTGGCACCGCACGGTCCATATATGGGCCTTTGACGGAGCGGGCCGTGTATTGTTCCAGCTTCGCAGTCACCTGAAGGAGAACAACCCGAACCTTCTGGATACCAGCTGTGCGGGCCATATCTCTGCTGGCGACACCAGCCGGAACGCCGCCGTCCGGGAACTGAAAGAAGAGTTGGGCGTCCATAAAAATCCAGAGGACTTGGAATATCTCTTTGAAGCGACTCACGAAAGTGTCTTGAACGATGGTACTTATTTCGACAACGAATATTACGACACATACAAAATAACACTTACCGACGAAGAGGCCGGCCATCTGGTGCCACAGCCTGGCGAGGTGGATGATTTCGTGTGGATGACGGTGCCGGAATTTTTGGAACTGAACCGCAAGCACCCTGAAAGGTTCGTGAGCCACCCGAAAGATTACCAATGGCTCGAAAGTATTTCTAGATTGTAGCCCATGATGTACAAGAAAGTGGCAGTGGTTGTGGAAGGCGGCGGCATGCGCGGCGCCTACACGGGCGGTATTCTGGACGTGTTCAACGAGCTGGGGCTTCGCTTTGGAGGCGCCTGCGGAACTTCTGCCGGCGTGACCCACCTGTGCAGTTTCTTGTCGGAACAGATTGGCCGAAATTTCCGTATCGATACGGTGCATTCCAAGTCCAGCAAATATATGGGCTGGGGAAACCTGATTCGCACCGGCGAATTTTTCGAGGTGGATTATTGTTACAGGCAAATCCCTTACGAAATAGACCCCTTCGACATGGAAAAATTCGCCGAGGCCTGCAAGACGACGGAATTTTACGCCTGCAGTTCCAACCTGGAAACGGGCGGTGCAGAATACCTGCGGGTGATGGACTACCGCGATGCTCATGACATGAACGCCATTCGCGCCTCAGCGTCGCTCCCGCTGATGAGCCACATTGTGGAACTAGACGGCAAAAAACTTTTGGATGGCGGTATCGCCGACAGCATTCCTTTTGAGATTATGGAGAAGAAGGGGTTCGAGAAAATCGTGATTCTCTTGACCCAGCCGGAAGGTTTCCGCAAGAAACCCAACTCCATGATTCCCCTGTTCAAGCTGCTCTACCGCAAGTTCCCGAAGTTCATCGAGGCGGCGGCCAACCGGCACGAACGTTACAACGCCTGTCTGGACCTGATTGCCGAAAAGGAAAAAGCGGGGAAGGTATTCGTGTTCCGACCCAGCGAGGCCATGCACATTTCCCGGCTGGAAAAGGACAAGTCCAAGCTGGTGGACCTTTACAACTTGGGCCGCAAGGATGTAAACGCCCGCCTGGATGCCTTGCTGAATTTTTTGGAAAAGTAATTCGGGATTTTATGTCCGTTGCAGAAAAAGGCCGGCGCTACCGCCATTACAAGAAAGAGACCATGGTCTATACCGTGGTGGAAATCGCCCTGGACTGCGAGACGGTGGAACCTCTGGTGGTTTACCGCAGCGAATACGAGACGCCTGACCACCCCAAGGGAACGCTCTGGGTCCGCAAAAAGTCGGATTTCGAAAGCACGGTGACGCTCTCCGATGGCCGCACTGTGGACCGGTTTACACTGATTGTGTAGAACGTTGTAATCATACGTCATCTTCGTCATTCCCGCGCATGCGGGAATCCGCTGGAGAGTAGTCATTCGTCATGTTCGCGCAGGCGAACATCCGCTGGAGGAATGTAAGCAGATCCTCGCCTTCGCGAGGATGACGAGGGAAAGGACGCGAGGATGGCAATGTCCCGCTTACGGTAGCATCTTGCCGGTTTCGAGGTAGCGGTTGTGCATCTCGAAAGCCTTGCTCAGCGCAAGGGGCATGTGCACGCCCTTGGCGTGTTTCAGGCTGTATTCCAAGAAGTCGGTAAGCGGTTCCTTGAAATCAGGGTGTGCGCATTCCTTAATGATGAGCCGCGCCCGCTCTTCGCTGGCAAGGCCACGCAAATCCGCAAGTCCCTGTTCCGTCACAAAAATCTGGGTGTCGTGTTCCGTCTGGTCCACATGGCTCACGTAGGGCACAATGCTACTGATGGCGCCGCCCTTGGCTACCGACGGCGTCAAGAAAAATCCGAGAGCGCAGTTCCTTGCAAAGTCCGCCGCCCCGCCGATGCCGTTCATCATAGAAGACCCGCACACGAGAGAACTGTTCACGTTTCCAAAAATATCCGCTTCTAGGGCGGTGTTCATGGAGATGACGCCAATGCGACGGATTACGTCGGGACTGTTGCTCACCTCTTGCTGCCGAATGACAAAATGTTTTTTCCAGTCGGCGGCATTACGGATAAATTCGTCTTGTGCGCCCTGGGAAAGTGTAAGGGCCGTTCCGCTAGCCACGCCCAGCTTGCCCTTTTTGAGCAGGGGGATGACCGCCTCCTGGATGACTTCGGTAAAGATGTCAATTTGCCCCAGGCGCTCGTCGTTTGCCATGGCGGTGAGCACGGCGTTGGCCACCTTGCCCACGCCGCTCTGGTAGGCCATACCTTTAGGAAGCCTGCCCTTGGATTCTTCGAATCGGATAAAGTCCAGAATGCGTTCGGCGATGTTGGTGGATACGCTGTCGGGCTCTACGAAGGGCGTCACCTCGTCGTAGCCGGAATTTTCCACGATGGCGATAACCTTGTTCGGGTCAATCTTTACAAGGTCTTCTCCAACGCGATCGCCTGCGCTGTAAATGGCAAGAGGTCTTGCGTGTGGAGGCAGTTCCGGCAGGGCGTTGTCGTGGATGCCCATGTAGCTGTCGCCCAGGCGGGTGTTCAACTCCAGGATAATCTTTTCGGAGCGTTCCAGATAGCAGACGGAATTTCCGCCGGAGGTAGAAAGGCACACACGGCCATCGGGCAGAATAGCGCTTACCTCGATGACGGCAATTTTCGGAGTCGGCACGGCTCCCGTGCGGACCAGGTAGCCCATCTTGCCCAGGTGTGCGTCTATGTAACGGATAGAACCGTCGTTGATGGCCTTGCGAAGGCTGGGATTGCTCTGGTAAGGCATGCGTAAGTCGATGGCGTTTGCCCGAGCCAGCGCACCGTCGCAGCTGTCGCCGGTAGAAGCTCCAGAGAAAAGGGAAACCTTGAAGGGCTTGCCTTCACCGTGTAGCTTTTCGGCCCGAGCGGCCAGCGCGCTTGGTACCGCCTTGGGGTATCCGGCAAGCGTAAAACCCGAAATGCCCAGGATGTCACCGTTTTCAATCATTGCGGCGGCATCGGCCGCCGAACATTTTTTACTTGCAATCCAGTCCATTTTCGCCCTTCCCGTGGGTTCAATTACCCGCGGGCAAGCATCTCCATCAGTTCCTTGTCCAGGCGTTCCGGGTTGTTGTACTGCGCAAGGCTATTGTGCAGCGACTCGCCCTTCGATACCAGGCCAAAGTCAAGGTTCTTGTAGTTCCAGTAGCTGTAGCCCACGTCGGCTTCACGCAGAATGTCAAGGAAGTCCCGCATCCAGGCCAGCTGGTACTGGCGGGGCACTTGCACATAGACTCCGAACTCGTTGCAGCTGACCGGCAGGTCGTACTTGGCGCGGAAATCCAGCGCATTCTGGATGCTCGCCTGCAGGCGTGCCTTGTCCCACTTTCCGTATTCCACGTTCAGGCGTGTTTCTGCATCTCCCTGCGGAGCGGCGTAATCGCCCGGCCAGGGGCGTTCAATGTGGAAGAACGGGTCCTGGATCCAGGCTGCTCCCTGGTGGGTGAACGTCACCGGAGTGTAGGTGTGGAAACTGTAGATGGCGTTGTCGTCGTCCATGGGAGTCAGGAACTCGAATTCCTTGGCGCTGTTCCACTTGTTGCTGCCCACCACGATGGTGTTCTTGGGAGCATGCTTGCGGATAGCCCAGAAGATTTCGTCCTTCGCCTTGTCCCATACCTTGGAATCGCTTCCGGCGGGTTCGTTCAAAAGTTCCATCATCACGCGGGACTCGCCGCTGTAGCGTTCGGCCATGTAGGCCCAGATGTCGCAGGTCTTTTTACGGGCGGCAGGGTCTGCAAAGAAAGCCTGTTCCGTAGAGCAGCCCAGGTGAAAGTCGTGACCGGGGCACTTGTGCAGGTCTAAAATCACGTCCAGGTCTGCGGCCTGGATCTCTTTGAGGGCCTTGTCCAGAAGGCCGAACACTTCTTCGCTTGGCTTGCTGGCGTCGTCGGTCTCGAACAGGTTGAAGTAGTCCACCGGCAGGCGCACGTGGTTGAACCCCGCCTCGCGGATGCGCTTGAAATCTTCCACCCCGAGGAAAGTCTTGATGTGGGGCACGAGTCCCGGAAAACCTACAGGGTCCTTTTCTTCGATACAGTCCACTTGACTGAACCAGCCACCCAAATTCACTCCCCGTAGCCTTTCTTTTTTCATCTTTTGCTCTGTTGGTTATGCCGCCGGAATTGACGGCGTAAAGTTATTCGTTGACGATGTTCAGGTCTTCGTCGGCGATGTTCAGGTCCTGGACCACTTCCAGGTCGTCGGGCAGGTTGTAAAAGTCAACCACCAGTCCCACCTTCTTGTCTTCGTCCTTCTGCTTGTCGAACTGGACCACATCGTAAATCTTCATCTTGATCACGGTTTCGCCTGTCACGGGAATTTCCATGGTCATGCCCTTGCTGATGGGCCCTTCGATAATCTTGCCCTTGAACACGAGACTGGTCTTGTCTTCGCCCAGGGACGTCTTTTTTACGTGAAATACAGCCATTATTCCTTAGCCAATATCTTTTATTTTTCGGTTAATTGTTTTGCGGCCTACAAAACGCCACCGCCAAAAGTTAATTTTTTTCCATGGATTTATTGGTGGGTCGAATTCCTTTTTTGGTCTGTGCGCCGTTCTTTCACGGCTTTTTGGGCCGTGAGCAGGAATTCCCCCGCGTGCGTTTTGTAGATGGTCCGCCCAGCAAGCACAGCAGGGGGCTTAGGGAGGGCGCGATTCATTTGTCCCCAGCCTCTTCGATCACCTTTGCCCAGAAACCGGGCGCCTTTGTCTTGTCGCCCAGGCTTTGTACCTCCTGCTCCTTCGAGGTCCGTTCCGTAAAGCTTTTTTCCAGGTTTCCCATCGAAGACCTTGACGGCAAGACGGTGCGGCTTACCTCCCAGAGCCAGACCTCGGTGGCCCTGCTGAAGATTCTGCTTTCGGAACGATTCCGGGTGCGTGCCGAATATACCGGCGGCCTTGCCGCCGAAGCCACCGACGATGCCTGCCTCCTTATAGGTGACCTGGCTCTAGAAGAAGCGGAACGCGGTCGGTTCCCCCTCAGTTACGATTTGGGAACTTTGTGGCAGGACTGGCAGGGCATGCCTTTTGTATTTGGGGCGTGGATTATCGAGAAGTCGGCTTTAAAAACCGAGCTTCGGCCCGTCCTGGAGCAATACTTACAAGAAACGGAAAAAAGCGTAGAGTCTTTCCGAGCCGACCCCGCTGCCGCCCTTGCCCGCTGGATTTCCAGATTTCCTGCAAATCTGGAAATGAATAAACTTTTGGATTACTATAAAATTATAGATTATCATTTTACAGACGAACGGAAAAAATCCCTGGAGTGCTTTTTCGGGTATGCCGCAAAACTTGGCCTGGTCGAAAAGTCGCCTGCCTTGGAATTTTTATAGGGGAGTACAATGATCGAAGAAAAAATCCTTATTGTAGATGACAGTGCCGAAATCCTGAAAAAGAACTGGGAACTGTTGACCCAGGTGGGTTACAAGGTGATATCCGCCACCTCCGGCGAAGAGGCTTTAGCCCTCCTGGAAAAGGACACCTTCGACCTGGTGCTCCTGGACATCAACATGCCGAGCCTGAACGGCTACGAGGTGTGCCTGCGTATTCGTGAGGGGCATGCCCTGGATGACCTGCCCATCATTTTCCTTACCAGCCGCGAAGACCCGGACAGCATTACCAAGGGGTTTCATGCAGGAGCTTCCGACTTTGTGGGTAAGCATTCTCCTACTGAAATTCTTTTGGCACGTATCAACGTGCATATCCGGCTTTGCCGCACCCTCAAGTACCTGCGCGACATTTCCCTCACCGACGACTTGACCCAGAGTTACAACCGCAGACACGCCATTTACACCCTGCGCGAATGGTTCTCCCGCAGCAAGCGCTATGGAACGCATTTCTCCATGGTTTATTTTGACCTGAATGGCCTCAAGGCGGTGAACGACAAGTTCGGGCACCAGGCGGGAGATTTGTTGCTCCGGGCCGTGGTCAAGGCCTGCAAGGACCTGCTTCGTGAATCCGACGTGCTGTTCCGTATGGGCGGCGACGAGTTCATGGTTCTCTGCCCCGATACCGACAGGGCGGGAGCGTTAATTTGTGCAGAACGCATGCAAAAGGCGGTGGGCGACATCACCATCGTAGATCAGAAGGTCTCCTTTGCCTACGGCATCGCCTATTCCGGCGAGGTCTATAAGGACATGGACGAGATGCTCCACAGCGCCGACGCCTCCATGTACGAGTGCAAAAAGAAGATGCACGCCGGACGGTAACCCCTTCCCTCGTCTTCCCTCGTCATCCTCGCCCATTCGGCCTTGCTCAGGGCAGGCTCCGGCGAGGATCCGCTTGCACCCTTCCAGCGGATGTTCGCCTTGGTTCGACTTCGCTCACCACAGGTCGCGAACATGACGAACGGCCTAAAATTGTAAAAATAATTTTACATAACATCTCGAAGATGTGATTCCGGGCAATTTTTCGGCATTCCCTACAAAAAACTTACTTTTTCTGGGGCTTTTTTCCTACATTTCCGACCATAGGAACAAGGACTCCCTAGTCCAAAACAAGGAGAACAATATGAAGAAACGGCTCTTGGCCATGAGCCTTGCCGCGGGGTTTACGGTTCTTATGACCGCCTGCGGTGACGAGACGACCAATACGGATATTATAAAGGCAGAGACCTTTGCTACGGAAGACTCCCTGCCGGACTGTAACAAGGCCTTTGCAGGCAAGTTTGCGACGGTTGCCGACAAGAAGCAGATTTTGATTTGTGCCCAGGACGGGAGCAGCTTTGACTGGCTCCCTGTGGCAGCATCTGTTCAGTCCGCCACCGATAGTTCGAGCAAAAAGACCGAGGGTTGCACCGCCAAGGCCCTTGAAGACGGCAGTGGTGTCGAGGTCCTCTGCAACGGCAAGTCCGTGGCTGTGGTCAAGAACGGCGCCAAGGGCGAACAGGGCCAGAAGGGAGCCGACGGCGAAGACGGCGAAGACGGCAAGAAGGGTTCCGAAGGCAATCTGGGTGCACCTGGTAAGGACTTCAAGCTGGATTCCACCTATTGCTCCGCCAAGGACTACGGCTACGGTACAATCATCTACGATTGTAACGGGCGTATATACCCCGTGAATGTGTCAGGTGAGGGGTCTGCCTATACCCAGCCTTGGAAGGCGATATCGATAGATGAGTACTTTTACGATAAATGGGATAGCGATATAGGTTATTTTGAGGGCGTTCATCTGGAAAGTGCGGCCGCTGGCACAAGCCAGGGTAAGATTGCCCGCTGGGAAGGGGACAGTACCTGGGATTACACCATGTCATATGAGACGTTTGCAAGGAACTTTGCCATTGGGGGCAAGGCGACGCTGACCGTGAGTCAGGGGGCTACCCAATATGAGTATGCTGAAGTAGAACCCCTGGTTGGTGCGGCCTTGGAGTTCTATGGTTCAGAAAGCTTGTTTGACTGGCGCGGTATTTGCCTGGCCTACACCGCCACGGATTCTATGCAGATTGTTGTCCGCAATTCTGAAGGCCGGATTGCCCGTGCGTCTCTCGCCCCTGCTGCAGACAACACCGTGGCCGACATCCTTGTCACCGAGTTTGTTCCCGACAGCGAAAGTGTTGATTTGGGCGACATTATGAACGATGCCGAGTACATCTACGTCAAGGCGGTGGGTAGCCTTGAGGCAGGCACCTATGAGAACACCTTTGCCATCTATGAATTTGGCGCCTACGGCCAGTGTTCTAATGAAGTTACCGGTTTGGGTATCAAGGCTGCCATCTTGGAAGCCAGGGGCGAGGCAACGCCTGACTTGGAAGATGGTCGAATTGACCCGACAGACCCGGAAATCTACAAGACGGTGAAAATCGGCAACCAGGTGTGGATGGCGGAGAACCTGCGGATACCTTATGGTTACTTGTCTGCCGAGACGGATGAGGATCCTGATGTTGTAACCGGCGAGAAAATGGCATACTGCCCGACGGATCCCGATGAGCTGGCCGCTAAGGGGTGCCTCTATACCTGGGCTGCCGCTATGGATAGCGCCGCACAGCTCAGTGGCAAGACTAGTACGGATCCGGGCTACAATGTGTGTGGTAATGGCGTGAGTTGCACCGCCGAGGCCCCCGTGCAGGGCATCTGCCCCGAGGGCTGGCACCTGCCCAGTAAGGATGAAATTGATACGCTGTTGAACATTGCCTCTTATGGCGGTGAATACGAGCAAATGAGATTTTTGGCCTTGGCTGGGGATACGGCGAATGGCCTCAATTGGCTTGGGTTCTCATCCATTGCGACGGGTATCTGGGACGCCGATGCTTCTCAAATCAATTTTACTGGAACCTCCTATTTTAGGCTTTCTAGCCAGACAGGAACCTTTCCGATGTTTATGCTGATAAGTACGGATGATGGAGAGGTTTCAGTCAACGAAGCCGGCTGGGGTGCTGAAAATATGATGTCTGTCCGTTGCATCAAGGACCAGGTTGAGGAATAAGGAGGGCTAAACAATGAAAAAGTTTACTATGAAAAATCCTATTATGTCATCCTGGAGCAAGCGTAGCGCTGCGATAGGATCTATGTTGGCCCTTGCCTTCCTCTTCGGCGCCTGTGGCGATGATGTTACCAACGACAGCGTGGTCAAGGCAGAATCCTTCGCCGATAAGGCCAACCTGCCCAGCTGTAGCGAAAAGTATGAGGGCATGTTTGCCACAATCCCCTCTAAGGGCGAAATCTATTTCTGCACACAGAAAAAGTGGCAGCCTGTTGTGAGTGGAACATCCGCCGACGGCAAGGGTGCTGAGGTGGAAATGCCAACTTGCTCCACCGTCGAGCTTGCCGACAAGAGCGGCTTCAAGGTGGTCTGCGGCGGCGATTCTGTGGCGGTAGTCAAGAACGGCGCCAAGGGCGAACAGGGCGACAAGGGTGACGATGGCGACCCCGGTTCTAAGGGGTCGGAAGGTGACCCCGGTCCTAAGGGTAAACCCGGCAAGGACCTTACTCTGGATTCGAGCCTTTGCGTAACCCGGTATTATGGCTATGATGTGATTATCTTCGAGTGTGGTGATTCTACCTACTCGGTGAACATTCAGAATTATAGCAGCTATAAGCTCGATACGTGGTATCCAAGCAAAATGGACGACGTTGTGTATGATGTAGATGGAAATGATGATATAAACATGTACGTAGTTGCTCACGAAAGTGGCGCTGCAGCCAAGGGTAAAGGTACTCTGGTTCGCTGGCAGGGGGATGAAGCTTGGAAGTCTCCTATGATAAAGAACTATGGTATTGATGGCTTGGTGAAGAATGAAGCCATCGCGGGCAAGGCCTCTATGGTGGTCGAGGCGAATGCAACGCCCAATGATACGCTGGGTATCGAACCCTTCGTTGGGCTTTATCTAGAGTATCAATATCATTCCTTTGCTGTTTACGGCGGACTTTGTTTTACCTACACCTCTGAAACGGCAATGGATGTTGTCGTTTGGCTGAAAAAGGGTAAAACGGCCCGCGTAACGCTTGAACCGGCCTCCGAAAAGACCACGGTGGACATTATGGCAAGCCAGTTTGTTCCCGATGCCGATACCGTTAGTCTTGATGAAATTATGAAGAGTGCTTGGGAAGTTTATATCGTTCTTGCGGGGGGGCTTGAGGCCGGTACCTACGAGAACAACTTTGCCTTCTATGAGATTGGTGGTTTTGGCGGCTGCGGTGTCGAGCGCGAAACTATTGCAGACATCAAGGCAAAGATTCAGGAAGCCAAAGGCGAAGCGACGCTGGACTTGGAAGATGGTCGAATTGACCCGACAGACCCGGAAATCTACAAGACGGTGAAAATCGGCAACCAGGTGTGGATGGCCGAGAACCTGCGGATACCTTATGATTACTTGTCTGCCGAGACGGATGACGACCCTGATGTTGTAACCGGCGAGAAAATGGCATACTGCCCGACGGATCCCGATGAGCTGGCCGCCAAGGGTTGCCTCTATACCTGGGCTGCCGCTATGGACAGTGCCGGAAGGCTTAACGGCAAGACTAGTACGGATCCGGGCTATAATGTATGCGGTAACGGTATGAATTGCACTGCTGAGGCCCCTGTACAGGGCATCTGCCCCAACGGCTGGCACCTGCCCAGCGATGACGAAATCGATACGTTGCTAAGCATCGCCTCTTATGGTGAGGAGTACCCGATTATGGCGGAAATTTTGGCCTTGACCGGGGACACTGCGAACGGACTCAACTGGCTCGGGTTCTCGGGGAACGGCAGGGGGTACACGTATAACTTTACGGATATAGCTGACACTACCTACCTCTACCTGTGGTCTAGTCTTAATGGGGGGGGGGCTGATTATTCAACAATGTTATCTATAAACCCCTTCCATATCTATAGTGGTAGTAATGAAAAAGCTTACGGGTATTCTGTCCGTTGCATTAAGGACGCGGAATAAGGAGGGCTAAACAATGAAAAAGATTACTATGAAAAATCCTATTATGTCATCCTGGAGCAAGCGTAGCGCTGCGATAGGATCTATGTTGGCCCTTACCTTCTTCGCTGCTTGCGGCGACGACGTCACCGACAATGACCCGGTAACCACTCAGGGCTACGAAAGCGAAGAGGCTTTCCCCAAGTGCGATGCCGATTACGAGGGCTATTTTGCCACCCTGCTTTCTAGCCAGGATGTCTATATATGCACGGCCAAGAACTGGGTGAACATCAGCAAGGCTGGCAGCAATGCGGGCACCTCTAGCAAGGCCAGCTGCACAGCCGAAGAACTCTCTGACGGTACAGGCGTTGAAATCACCTGCAACGGCAAAAAGAGCGTGCTGCAGTACGGCAAGCAGGGCGCCCAGGGTGACCCCGGCAAGGCCGGTTCCAATGCCGAAAACGGCAAGGCGGGTGAACCAGGTGGCAAGGGTAAGGATGGCGATGACGCTGTACCCGATGCGGATCGCTGCTTTGTCAAGTACGAGGTGGGTGACGTGGTGCTCTTCGAGTGCGGCGACTCCACTTATGTGCGGAGTATGGATAGATATACCCAGTATTATGGTACATGGGATAGCTGGAAAGCTTATACCTCTACTGGTTCCAAATACAACAGTGTCTGGGGTCCTTCTGACACCCTTAAATCCTTTTATAACAACCGCTTTGGCAGTGGCGCAACAGGTTCGCTTGTTCGTTTCGAAGGGGATGATTCTTGGGAAAGCCCCTCTCTTGTTGCACGGCAGGACTTTGTTATAAACAAGGGCTTTGCCGGTACGGCAACGGTTAATATTACTGAGGCTCAGGAAATTACCGCTGATAAGTATAGACCTTTTGTTGGAATACGAATGCCTTTCTATTCTGCTCAAAAGATTTCCGATATTGCACAGGGTGGTGGATTCTGTCTTACCTATTCTTCGGATAGCGTTATGGCGCTGCTGTTGAAGGGAGATTCCGGCTACGTCAAGGCAGAAATCCCCGCTACAGAAAATGGTGCGGAATCCGTCGTGGACATTTCTATCGATGACTTTAAACCCGTTACTGACAGCGTGAATGTGCAGGCAGTTATGGGAGCCGTGGATACGGTTTACATTGAAGTTGTTGGTGGAGAGGCTGTCGGAACATATAGCAACAAGTTTGGTTTATACCAGTTTGGTAGCTATGGGTCGTGCAATGGGCAGACGTACAGCAAGTCAGCTTGGAAGACTTATATAGATGGCATAAGGGGCAATGATAGCACGTTCACGGACGTCCGTGACGGTCGTGTTTACAAGACCGTGACCATTGGCGACCAGACATGGCTTGCCGAGGACCTGAAGTTCAAGTTTAGAGGAAGCGCTACTGATACGAGTATCTGCCTTGGTCAAAGCGTCAATGCGGATACCTGTGAGACCTATGGACAGCGCTATACATGGCTACAGGCAGTGAACAACCAAGATGGGTGTGTATCGACGAGTACAGCTTGCAGTCCGGCCCTTCCGGACACGGTGCAGGGTATCTGTCCCAACGGTTGGCACTTGCCCTCTATGAGGGAGTGGGGTAAGATGGTTGTTTTGGTACGTGGTACAACGACCGCGACTTACTTTGATAAAATTGCTTTCCTTTCAAGGAGAGGGTATCCAAGTGCCGTGGGCGGAAATGAATCCGGATTGGATCTGGTTATGTACGGCACGGACTGCTATTGGTGGACTTCGTATGATCAGGCACGTGCATTTAATATAACATCAGGTGCAGTCTACAACGGCGGAGGGAATCCTATTACGGAAGAAAATTACACTGGATATTCGCGTACCAAAACATATCGTTTCGCCGTCCGTTGTGTAAAGGACGCCGAGTAGCGAATAACCGCACCGAATCTTAAATCAAAAAAGAGACCGTGAAAACGGCCTCTTTTTTTGTCTGGCAAAAGTTATCGCTGTTATTTTTTTATGGTCATCGGTTAATTTACGAGTCGCAGCGGGCGGCGGATGTGAGGGCGTAGCGGCCGCTGGCGGTTTCGCATTCGGCCCGCAGGTAGGCCAAACCCGCTGTGCTCACCTCGATAGTCTCGTTCTGGCTTGTGGCCACGAGGCTTTCGGGGCAAATTTCTTCTTTGGCGGCCCATTTACCATTTGATAGAATACGGCGCTTGTAGATGCGTATGTAGCGGAAACCGCCGCCTAAATCTTGGGTGCTCTGGGCGTGGAACTTTACGGTATCAACCTCGCGATCCCACCAGAGGGCGGGTCCGTCGGTGATGTAGCAGTTTTCGCCTGAGAAGGCTTGTTTCAGAGCTTTGGGTGTGACGGCGGAAGGGGTAGCGGGAGCCGCTAGGAGATCCCCGCTTTCGCGGGGATGACAAAGAGGGTCGCGGGGATGACAAGGGGTGGACGCGAGGGGGAGGCTTCCCCCTTTCACGACGGTGCGGACTTTTCCGAAGACGTGGTGACGGTTGTTCCCCAGGGAGAAAAGCGGCAGGCGCACGAAGGTGGTGTCGTTCATGTCGCCGTGGGCGTCGTTTCCGCCGATGGGGAGTAGGAAATTTCCTTTGCCCAGTTCTTCGATCCACCAGGCTTTCCCCAGCTGGAATCCCTCGTCGCGGATGCCGTTCCAGAACTGGATGCCGCGAACGGGGTGCTTTGCGTCTAGGTGCAGGTCTGCGGTTTTCCAGTAGCCGCGCCGGAAGATGAATTTTTCAAGCGCTCCCATTTGCTGCAGGGGGTGGGCGGCAAAGCAGGGGGCGTCCGTCATATCGAGGATGCGCCCGATGGGGAGCGTGGGCCTGTTGTTGAGCCAGTAGCGCCCGCAGTCGCCGAGGCCCGGCAGGTAGGAGGTGGGCCCGAGGGCGGTCATGTGCACGTTTTCGCCCTTGCTGTTGCCTGCGGAGATTTCTTCGCCGGCGATGAGGAGCGGCTTTGCGGGGAGTGCGGCGATTTCGTCTTTCAGGTTTTGGAAACGCGCCGATGCCGACGGGGCTTCTTTGGTGTAGTCTTCGACGGTAAAGGCGAAATCGTAGGCGTGGTCCGTAAAGTTCACGAAGTCGAGTCCTACAGCCTCTGCCGCCTGCTGCATCACGGCGGGACTTGCGCCGTATTCCACGTGGTCTGCCGAGTAGTAGGTGTGGCAGTGCATTTCGCCGGCGGCAAATCCTTCGGGTTTGGGAAGCTCGTGCCGGAGTACCTGGATTTTTAGCGGCGAGGGTTTCAGGCCCGGAAAGTTCCAGCGCTGGAAGGTCCGTTCCTTGCCGTTGCGGCACGCAACGACCTTCGGGAAAATCTCGTAGAGGCCAGGTTCCAGCGCACCGATTCCTACGGGGAAAAAGAGGAAGGGCTGGTCCGCTTTTAGGTCCAGGTGGTCAAAACGCCGGGTTTCGTCGGGGCTGTTTTCGCCTAGGCGCCGGATTGTAATTTCAAGGCTCTTGATGGTGGCACAAAACCGGTGGGCGTCCCGCACCACAATCCACAGCAGGGGAGTTTTGCCCGGCACAAACTGGAACGGTGCGTCCGTGAAAATTTCGGGCCAGGGCCTGTACAGCAGGGACCAGGGCAGCCTGAACTTGAAGTGGGTCTCGGCGTAGTGCATGGCCTACTCCGGCTTGGTGGCGGGATTCGCCTCCGGCTGCTTTGCCTCTGGAGTCGGCTGCTGCTTTTCGGCGTTTGAAGGTGCGGCGCCTTCCTTTGTAACGATGGTCGCGCCTTCCTTACCTGCGGTTGTGCCTTCTTGTGCGGCGGAGCTGCCGTCCTTCGCAGTGGCGGCGCTACTGCCTTTCGGTACAGCGGTACTGTCCGCCGTGGCGGTGCTGTCTTCTATAACCACGGGTTTGTTCCAGGCACCAAAGCTTATGCGGATTTGTAACTGGATTCCGCCGATATTCCATTTGGCCTTTTCTTCGGGGCCGTCGGGCACGATGTCGGCATACTGTTTCTTGGACTTGACCGAAATGGAACTGTACCCCAGGTCGCCATAAATGTACAGGCTTTTCCAGTTGAACAGCAGGTAGCCGATACTGAGCCCGAATCCGGAACCGTAAAAGGGAGTTTCTGCGGCAAGCTTGCCCCAGCTGGTATAGATTTCGGTGTGGGGGAGCGCCCAGTACCAACGCAAGGCGATACTGAAAAGGCTTTCATTGCTCATGGTCATCAGGTTCACGGGAATGGCGAACCGGTATTCCAGAAAAAGCGGAAACCCCTGGATGGTGTAGCTGTAGTTGTGGGAGCGGTTGTTCTGATCTACAAGCACGACAGATTCGTTGTCGTAAATGAAGCCTGCGCCAACGCTTACGAAATGGTCTTGCCGCAGCTGGAACTGCAGCCCCGCATAGATCGGGAAACAGAAGTTCACCTTCTGAAAGTCCTGCTTGGCCACGTTGGCGCTGTCCCGCTTGTCTAGCGCCTGTGTCAAGAATTCGTGGTGGATGGTGTCGATGGCGTCTTGAAAGTATTCCCGCTGGTCAAAGCCAAGAAAGGAAATTCCCGGTTGCAAAAACAGGGCGATTCTGGAATTGTCGTGGATGTCCGTGCTGTTTTCGGTTTCCGCAAGGGATACCACCGTAAGCACGAATGCAAGACACAGAATCTTTTTTGCCAGGGAAACCATAAGGCTAGTTTGTCATTTCCTTGTCTTCTTTGTCTTCTTTCTTTTTCTTGGAATCTTTTTTCATGCGCTTTTCGAAATCTTTTTCGGCGCTGGCTATATTCTTTTCGTTTTTCTTGACAATCTTTTCGATGTCGTCGTCGCCCGCGAATTCGCCCTGCATCATGGTGAGGTAGCTGCGGGCGGGTTCGAACTGGTCCAGCTCTATGTAAGAATCTACGATTATCTTGAAGGCGTCTTTTCGACGCTTGCTTACCGTGTATTTTTCCAGGAATTCCTTGAGGTAGATGACGGCGGCCTGGTACTTGTCCATGCGGTAATAGAGCCGAGCGGTCTGGAATTCCTTTTCGGCCAGGCGCTCGGTTAGAAGGTTCTGGTAGTACTTGACAGAATCTCGCAGGGGGGAGTCGGGGTAGTTGAAAAGGTATCGCTCAAAATCTTTCATGGCGGTGGTGGTGTTGGTTTCGTCGCGGGCCACCTTGAACTCTATGTTGAAAGAGGATATAGCCTTGCGGAATTCGGCATCCTCGACATAGGAGGATCCTGGAAAATTCGCCACGAATGAGCCGTACTCGCCACGGGCTTCTATCCATTCTTCTAGGTTGAAGTAGCTTTGGGCTAGTAGGAAACTGCTTTTTTCCATAACGCCCGTGCCTGAGCATAGGCTGATTATTTCTTCTAGCTTGTCCTGAGCCCTGCCGTATTTCTGTTTATTGAAAAGTTCTTCAGCTGCTGTGAGCTTGTTCCTGCAGAATTCGGTATGGCTTATTGTGCCGCGGTCCGAGGAACAGCCGCTAAGGAAAGCAGTCAGGGCAAAAAGACAGAGTATTGGGGCTGACTTTGAGAAAAGGGTCATTTTTTTTCTTTGGTTAATTCTAATTTTCAGCTATCAAATTAGAAAAAAGAAATACACCGGAAAAATGATTTTAGTCCGATATGTCTTGAAAGAGCAGATAGGCCCCTTTTTGGCGGCTCTTTTTGGCATCACGTTTTTGTTTGTGGTGGACTTTCTGGTAAAGATTCTGGACAATGTGCTTTCCAAGGGACTCCCGGCGGCGACGGTTCTTGAAATTTTCGTGCTGAACCTGGCTTGGATGCTTTCTCTGTCTATCCCTATGGCGGTGCTGGTGGCCTGCCTTATGTCTTTTGGCAGGCTTTCAGGAGACCAGGAGATTACGGCGGTAAAGGCGGCTGGAATGTCGCCCCTTTCGCTGATGCGCCCGGTGATGCTTGTGGCCATGCTCATATCGGTACTCATGGTGCTGTTCAACAACTGGGTGCTGCCCGAGGCGAACCACCGCTCCGTAGAGCTGATGAACGCCGTTTCCAGAAAGAAGCCCCACGTGTTTATCGACGAGGGCCGTCTGATTACCCAGTTCCCCGACGTGCAACTGTGGGTGAGTCGCATTGACCAGGTGTCTGGAACGCTGTACGGGATTCAGGTGTACGAAATGGAACGCAGGGGGTCGCCCCGCATTATCTATGCGGATAGCGCTTCTTTGGACTACGTAGATAATGGTGCGACTCTCATGTTCAAGCTCCGGAGCGGCGAGACCCACATGGTGGACCCGGACAATCCCGAAAACTATTTCCGCATAAGGTTCTATTCCCAGGACCTTGCTATGGAAAACGTAGATGACCGTCTGGAACGCCGTAGCCGCAGCTACCGTAGCGACCGCGAGATGCCTGTGGAAATGATGATGGAGGTGGTGGAAGAGGCCAAGCACAATTACGATTCTTTGGCGGAATACGCCCAGAGTACACGCCTGTCGTCACTTCTGGTCACCTGCCGCCTGCTGGAAGGCGACAGTATTGTTCCCGATAGCGCCCGCGGTATAGTGAACGACGATTCCAGACAGCTTTCCAGGGTGATTCCCAGAGTTCGCGCCCAGGAGCAGGGCGTGTTGCGTACTACGGAACGCCTGCGTGGGCGCATGGAGGTGGAAGAAAAGCGCCAGGCCCAGTATCTGGTAGAAATCCACAAGAAGTTCAGCACCTCCTTTGCCTGTTTCATCTTTGTGCTTATCGGGGCTCCCCTCGGGATCATGGCCCGCAAGGGCGGTATCGGCACGGGCATTCTTTACAGTCTTGCCTTCTTTGTCATCTACTGGATTTGCCTGATTGGCGGCGAGAACCTGGCGGACCGCCTGATTATTTCGCCTGAGCTTGCCATGTGGGCTTCTAACATCATTATCGGCGCATTCGGTATTTTCATCACGGTGGCCATGGTCCGCGACCGATTCTCCGGAGATTCCAAGTTCTTCAGGGCGGTTCGTGCCGTGGGTGGGTTCTTCAAGAAGTTCACGAAGAGGTTCGGATGAAGTTTTCCCGCTATCTCATCCGCAATTTCTTGAAGATGTTCCTCATCGTGGTGGTGGGCGCCATCTTCATGTTCGTGGTGATTGACTTTGTGGGCAACATCAAGACCTGGCTTGCCCGCGATGTGCAGTCGGTATATGATTACTACATCAGCTACCTGCCCTACATTCTTTACCTGATTACTCCGGTGGCCCTTTTTATTGCGGTGCTTGCCTCCGTGGGCAACATGACCCGCCACTTGGAGATGAGTGCCATGCAGAGCTCGGGGCAGAACCCCTTCCGCACGCTGATGCCCATATTTGTTTTTGGCATATTGGTCTCTCTGGGGGCTTACGAGATGAGCGAGCTTTGGTTGCCCGACGCGAACCACAAGCGCCTGGAAATCATGGAGACCAACGCCCAGAAAAAGAAGAACCCGCGAATCAAGGAAAAGAGCAACTTTACCTTTATCGATAGCGAAAGGGCCAGCTGGTTCTTTAGGCATTATTCCGGCGACAGGAAACTGGGCCGCGATGTGGTGCTGCTCTTGCGTGAGCAAGGACACCTGGTGGAACGTTTTGACGCCAAGAGCGTGACCTGGGTCGAAGAAGAAAACGCTAGCTACTGGCTTTTTGAAAGGGGATACCAGAGAATTTTTGATAAAGACGGTTCCGTGACGGTGCATCCCTTTGCCAAGGAAAAACTGGTGAACAAGGTCGGCACTCGTCCCGAAGACCTGATCAACGAGCGGCAGGTTCCCGACGAGATGGACTCAAAGATGGTCCTCAAGCGTATCGAGGTGCTGAAACGCTCCGGCGAAGATACCCGCGCTATGGAGACTGCCCTGTACTTCAAACGGTCCGCCCACTGGATGAACCTGATTGTGCTTTTGATTGGTGCTGCCCTCTGCCACCGTTATACCCGCTCCGGAGGGCTTTCCCAGAAATTCGGCATTGGCCTGCTGCTTGTTTTTAGCTATTATATCCTAGAACGGATTGGGCTGAAAATGGGCGAGAACGGAGCCCTTTCCCCCTTCATGGGTGCCTGGATAAGCCACCTGGTGTTCGGGGCTTTGGCTTCTACCATGTTGTACCGCTCGTTTAGGCTGTAGAGGTTTTTGGATGTTGATGGCGAATGTTTTGTTTATGGTGGCGGGCCTTTTTTTAGGCGTCGCGTTCCAGGGAGGGATGTTCCTGTTCCTTATCCCTGTGGCAGGCATTGCCGTAGCCCTCGGTTATATTAACCTGCCCCGTATTCCTGGCAGCAAGACGGCAAGCCTTCCGGTGGTGACCCGAGCTATGCGGGCCACGGGCCTTGCTCCTGCGGTTGCTCCCGAACTCCGGAACGCCATCAAGGACGAATCTTCGGAATTCAACGAACCTAATTCTACCCTGAAGGTGAACCAGGTGTGGGCCCGCGCAAACGCCGACGTGAACAAGTCCATGACGGATTTGCTTCACGGACTTAAAAGGGTCATTCCCAATGTCCATTCTTTGGTCATTTTCTCCTCGCTGAACACCAACAAGGAATGGGGAATTCGGGTCTATAGTGCAGACCCCAGCGTCCAGATTGCTTCCGATGTAAAGGTGACCGAAACTTCGGGGCTTATCGGCCAGCTTTTCAACATGGACGTGGAACGCCTGTTGGAAGGCGACCTTTCTGGCGGCAAGGCGCTGCTCTACTATATCGACAATCCCATGATCAAGTCCCTTGCCGCAGTCCCCATTCTGGATCAGGGCAAAAACCGTATTGGCGCACTGGTAATAGACTCGTTGTACCCCAACGCTTTCAACCAATCGACGGTCCAGGCCCTTACCCACATCGCAAGCACCCTGTATGCCCTCTACTACAAGTGCTTTGTCTCGGCAAAGAACTTTATCGGCCAGCACCAGTTCAGCATTCTGTACAGCTACCAGCATAAGTTTTTCCAGACCATGTCCGTCAAGGACATTTACAACCAGATTTTCGACTACGTCAAGCAGAACATTCCTTACGACCGCATGATGCTTTTGGCCCTCAACAAGCAGGACCAGGTAGATACCCACAAGGAGCGTGAAGGCCGTGTGGTCTGCGCCGATGGTATTGACAGCGAGCAGTTCCAGAATAAAAAGTTCACCCTTTCGGACAAGGGCCTTGCAATCCTTGCGATTTTCCAGAACCGCCCTGTGGAGCGATTCTTCAGTTCTAGCTCCAGCCAGTACATTCCCCGCATAGACAACCGCGAAAACAAGAACCTGGATTTCCGTCAGCTGTTCGTGATGCCTATATCTACGGACAACAACGCAAGCCAGGCGGAGCTGGCCATCTGCCTCGAGAGCCGAACCTCTGGCCGCTATACCGAACACGAGGTACAGCTATTGAAGGCCTTTGCCGGAGTGGCGGGTTTTGCCTATGCCAGGGCAAGCCAGTTCGAGACCAAGAAAGACGAGGCTACCCGTGACGGCATGACAGGCCTTTTGAACAAACGGACCCTGCCCGACGCCCTGCGCACCGAAAAGATTCGTGCCGACAGACGCCAGTACAATATCGGCGTGCTGATGATGGACATCGACCATTTCAAGAGCGTGAACGATACCTACGGTCACGGCGTTGGCGACATGGTGATTATCGGGATTGCAAAGACCCTGCTCAAGGAAGTCCGCAAGGATATCGACGTGGTGGCCCGCTACGGCGGCGAAGAACTTGTGGTGGGCCTTGTAGATACGACGCCCGAAGGCATGATGGAAACGGCGGAGCGCATCCGCAAGGCCGTACTGGATTTGGAATTCGAAGTGCACCAGGCCACGCCTCTCCGGGTGAGCATCAGTATTGGTGCGTTCCTCGTGACTCCGGAATTCAAGGACAACATGATGAAGGCCGTGAACTTTGCGGACCAGGCCCTGTACAAGGCCAAGGAAGGCGGCCGTAACCAGGTTATCCAATATACAGAAACGGCCTAGACCGTTTGATTAGGGGGGCGATTTTGTTCACTGTTTTGGATTGGGCGGTACTTGCCGCTTACCTTTTAGTTTCCCTGTTTATTGGCCTTTGGGTCTCCCGCGGCAACAAGAACCTCAAGGAATACATGTTCGGTGGCGGATCCATGCCCTGGATTGCCGTAGGCATAAGCCTTATCGCCACCTCCGTCAGTGCCACCACCTTCTTGGGCGCTCCTGCCGATGTCTATGGCGACAACATGACCTTCCTCATGTTCCAGATAGGAGCGCTCCTCAGCATCGTGGTGGTGGGCTTCGTGTTTATCCCAAGGTTCCGTACATCCGGAATCAACAGTGCCTATGAGCTTTTCGAAGTCCGTTTCGGCTCTAAGGCGGTGCGCCGTCTGGCGGCGGTTTTCTATTGCATGCATCTGCTGCTCCGCACGGGAATCTTGTTGTACGCCCCTTCGCTGGTGCTGGCCCAGATTTTGCACATCGACCTGAAACTTGCCATTGTGGTGTCTGCGGCGGTGGCCATTTTCTACACCTGGTTTGGCGGCATCAAGGCGGTTATCTGGACCGACGTGATGCAGTTCTGCGTGTTCTTTGGCGGAGGCGTTTTGGTGCTGGTTTTAATCGCCAATGCAGTGGGCGGTTTCGGCGAGATGGCGGCCCTTGCAAGTGAGGCGGGCAAGACCAAGTGGTGGGATGCCAGTTTCGATATTTCTAACGCCCGGACCTTGGTGTCGGCGGGCTTTGCCTACGCCATTTTGGAAATCGCCATTCGCGGTTGCGACCAGCAGTTCGTGCAGCGCTACCTGAGCTGCAAGGACGTAAAGGCGGCCAACCGCTCCAGCGTGCTCTCCATGGTGCTGGGTTGTGCCGTTTCCATATTGTTCTACTGGGTGGGTGCCGCCCTGTTTGTTTATTACAAGATTTCCAAGGTGGCCTCCTTGCCCGATGGCCTTGGCCAGAACGACGTGTTCCCCTACTTTATCGTGAACGGGCTTCCGGTGGGGGTGACCGGCCTCATTGTGGCGGCCATCTGTGCGGCTGCCATGAGCAGCCTTTCGGGAGCTATCAATTCCCTCAGTAACACCTCGGAGCACGACTTTTTGGGCTGGGGCGAATCCGAAGGGATTGGCGGCCTCAAGCGGGCGAAAATCTGGACGGTGGTCTGGGGCGTGCTGGGCGTGTTCTTTGCGCTGTTTGCCGCCACCCAGCAGGGCAGCCTCCTCAAGAACGCCATCTTCTTTACGGGACTCTTTACCGGTCCTCTTCTCGGTATGTTCCTGCTGGCCTTCTTTGTGAAGGGGCTGCGCAGTTGGCAGGTAATTGCGGCCGTACTTTGCGGCATGGCAAGCCTGGTGCTTATCCAGGGGATTCCCGCCTTTGGCGTACCTGCGGTACTGGGCGGTATATTCAGCTGGCCCTGGATGCCCTTTATCAGCATGACCACCACCATCCTGGTGGCGCTGGTGCTTAAAGTTTTTTCTTCGCGGCCTTCTTGAATTCAGACATGGCCTTGTCGATGGTGTTCACGTAGGCGTCCACGCTTGTGTCGGATTGAAGGTCCACGTACTTGTCCACCAGCATCACGCTGCCGTTGCCCTTGACCTGGGTCCAGCCGTGGTCCGTAAAGAGGAGCTTGTTCCCTTTCTTGTCGATAAGCACCACGTCCACCATCACCACGGGCTTTGCGGTGTTGGCCAGGGTCAGTAGGCCGTCTTCGTAAAAGAAGTAGTATTCGGCCACGGCCACGGCATCTACGTTCAGGGATTCGCAGAGCTTGCCCGCTTTTTCGCGGACTTCCTGGTCGTCGGTTTTGGCACCAAAGAGTGCCGTTTCTCCGGAGACTACCGTTTCGTAGGGCAGTTCGTGCATTCCCTGGGGTGTCATGTAGCGCCAGCCGTTCACCGGCACGAGCCTTGCAATCTTGCTCATGACGCCTTCTGCTCCCGTGGGATCGAAGAATTTTTGGACATCGGCGTTGCCTGTCACCTCTTCGGCGGGCACGACCGTCCAGCCGTCGAGACCGGCGAGGGTTTCTGCCAGGGCGTCGGCGCCGTGGGTGATGATTTTCTCCCGGCCCTTGGAGAGCTGCTTCACGTTGTCTTCGGCGGCACTGGTGGCGACCCCGACCAGGGCGTCCTTCAGGCTGCCGCTTTCTTCTTCGTCTTCCAGTTTCTTGATGTCCTCGCTGGCCGACACGCTCAAGATGGCGACTTTCTTTACGTCGTTGACTTCGGGTTTTTGGACATGTACCCCTGCGCAGGAGCAGAGCAGGAGTGCGAGGGAGCAGAGTGCGATGACCTTTTTCATAATTCCTCCTCGGGGCGAGCGGTGCCGCTTGCCGGAACAGTTGTTTTTTACATCTATAATTTAAGTCCCGTATTCAATATTGTCAAATGAATAGTTTTGATTGAAACGATATATATTTTTGATTAAATGCGCTTTTTTCCCGAATGCCCGCCATTTTTCTCGTTTTTTCTGTTGCGGTTGGGCGCAAAGGGGCGTAATATTCCCGGTAGCTTTCCGCAATCTTACTTTTTTCTGTTTTCCTTAAATATTTGTGTATTAAGGAGTTGGACGAAAAATCCCCCGACCTCTGGTGGTGGTCCGACCTCAAAATCACCACATGTTGTGGTGGTCTTGAATTGAAAAGCACAAGATATGGTGTTTTTTGTTATTATTTGACCGCTGACCCATTTTGATGAAAAAAAGGTAAAAGTAATGATTGTTACAGTGAAAAAACGCGACGGCCGCGAGATGCCGTTCAACATCGAGAAGATTTCTGCCGCTATCGAGAAGGCTTTCCGCGCCTCTGGTGAATTGGACGAACAGATCAAGGCCTCTCAGGACCAGCTGAACTTGTTGGGAAACGACGACGTGCTCTCTAGCACGGCCCTCCAGGTGGCGGCAAGCGCCGTTGGCCTCTTGGAAGCCGAAGGCAAGGTAAAGCCCGAAATCGAGGAAATCCAGGACGCCGTTGAAAAGGCCCTTACCGAGGGCGGTTTTGCCGATACCGCCAAGAGCTACATCCTGTACCGTGCCGAGCGTACCCGCATCCGCGAAGTGAACACCCGCCTCATGCACACGCTCCGCGACATTACTTTCAGTTCCGCCAAGGAATCCGACCTCAAGCGCGAAAACGCGAACATCGACGGCGACACCGCCATGGGCACCATGCTCAAGTACGGTTCCGAATCGGCCAAGCATTTCTACACCATGATGATGCTCAAGCCCGAGCACAGCCGCGCACACTCCGAGGGCGACATCCACATCCACGATTTGGATTTCTACTCCCTCACCATGACCTGCTGCCAGATCGACCTGAAAAAACTCTTCAAGGGCGGTTTCAACACCGGTCACGGCCACCTGCGCGAACCCAAGGATATCCGCAGCTACGCGGCTCTGGCGGCTATTGCCATACAAAGTAACCAGAACGACCAGCACGGCGGTCAGTCCATTCCCAACTTCGACTACGCCATGGCCGACGGCGTGCGCATCACCTACCGCAAGGCCTACCTCTCCAACCTGGTGAAGGCCCTGATTCTCTTTACCGGCAAGGAAGAAGAGGAAATCCTGCCGGTGGTCAAGAAACTCCACTCCGAAATGGCCGAGATGGGCATGGTGGCGACCCTCGTTCCCAACGAGAAGTTCGTGGAAGCCGAAGCCCGCGAACTTTCCAAGGTCTATGACGCCGAAATCGTGATGAAGGCCCAGAAGTTCGCCGAGAAGCAGGCCTACGAAGAAACGGACAAGACCACCTTCCAGGCCATGGAAGCCTTCGTGCACAACCTGAACTCCATGCACAGCCGCGCCGGCGCCCAGACGCCGTTCTCTAGCATCAACTACGGCATGTGCACCGAACCCGAAGCCCGCATGGTCATGCGTAACCTGCTGCTCACCACCGACGAGGGCTTGGGCGGCGGCGAGACGGCCATTTTCCCCATCCAGATTTTCCGTGTCAAGGAAGGCATCAGCCTGAATCCTGGCGACCCCAACTACGACCTGTTCAAGCTGGCCTGCAAGGTGAGCGCCAAACGCTTGTTCCCCAACTTCAGCTTCCAGGATGCCCCGTACAACCTGCAGTACTACAAGCCGGGTCACCCCGAAACGGAAATCTCTTACATGGGTTGCCGTACCCGCGTGATCGGCAACAACTACGACCCGACCCGCGAAATCAGCTTCGGCCGTGGCAACCTGAGTTTCACTTCTATCAACCTGCCCCGCATCGCCATCAAGATGAAGTCCGTGGACCTGTTCTTCAAGGAACTGGACCGCATGCTGCAACTGGTGAGCGACCAGCTCATGGAACGTTTTGCTGTGCAGAGCCGCCGCAAGGTCAAGAACTTCCCCTTCCTCATGGGACAGGGCGTGTGGATCGATTCCGAAAAGCTGGGCTGGGAAGACACCGTGGGCGAGGTCATCAAGCACGGCACCCTTTCCATCGGTTTCATCGGCCTTGCCGAAACCCTGGTGGCCCTTACCGGCAAACACCACGGCGAATCCGAAGCCTCCCAGGAACTGGGTCTCAAGATTATCGGCCACATGCGTGAATTCTGCGACAAGGAATCCAAGCGCCTGGGCCTGAACTTCAGTTTGCTGGCAACACCCGCCGAGGGCCTCTCTGGCCGTTTCGTGCGTATGGACAAGAAGAAGTTCGGCATTATCCCGGGCGTTACCGACCGCGATTACTACACCAACTCTTTCCACGTGCCGGTGTACTACAAGATTTCGGCCTTCAAGAAGATTTCTCTGGAAGCCCCGTACCACGCTCTCACCAACGCTGGTCACATCAGCTACGTGGAACTGGACGGCGACCCGAGCCAGAACCTGGATGCCTTCGAGAAGATCGTGCACCACATGGCAAAATCCGGCATCGGTTACGGAAGCATCAACCACCCGGTGGACCGTGACCCGGTTTGCGGATTCGTGGGTGTTATCGGAGACTGCTGCCCCCGCTGCGGCCGTAGCGAAGGTCACGCCATTTCCGAGGCCAAGATCGAGGAACTGCGCAAGCTTTACCCGGGTATGCCTGCGTTCAAGGGAATAAGATAAGAGGTGTTAGGTGGTAGGTGTTAGGCAATAGGAAAAAATCGCGGCGAAGCCGCCCAGCGATAGACGCGCAAGGCGCGTGAAACTATAGCCTAAAACCTGTAACCTATAACCTAAAACCTGATAAACATAAGGAGGACAAAATGTCTGAAAAAGAACTGAGCAAGTATGGCGAGGGTGTGGGTTTCGAACGCATCCGCCGCATCACCGGTTACCTGGTAGGTACCATCGACCGTTTCAACAACGCCAAGCGCGCCGAAGTGAACGACCGCGTAAAGCACGGGGTGTAATTAGAAAAGGTTATAGGTAATAGGGGTTAGGTATTAGGAAAAATCGCGGCAGAGCCGCCTTGTGATGGACGCACGAAGTGCGTGATACTTATCCTAAGACCTACAACCTAAAACCTAACAACCTTAAAGCGAGCTTGCGAGCTTTCTCACTATGTCTGATTATCCACCATTAAAAATTGCGGGAATCGAGCCGGAATCCTTCGTGGACGGGCCCGGTATCCGCATGACGGTTTTCACCCAGGGCTGCCGTCACCATTGTCCCGGTTGCCAGAACCCGCAGACCCACGACTTTGCAGGCGGGCACTTTATCGATATCGAAGAGATTCTTGCGATGATCGACGAGAACCCCCTGCTGGACGGAGTCACTTTCAGCGGTGGCGACCCCATGGAGCAATCGGCGGCCCTGATCCCGCTGGCCCGCGAAATCAAGGAACGGGGTATGAACCTGATTATCTATACGGGTTATACCTATGAGCGCCTCATGGAGCTGAAGGATGAGCGTCCGGACTTTTTTGAACTGCTCACCTTTGCCGACATTCTGATTGACGGCCCCTTCGTGATGGCGAAACGTTCCCTGGAACTCAAGTTCCGCGGCTCATCTAACCAGCGCATCATCGACGTGCCCGAAAGCCTTGCCCAGGGGCGTGTGGTGCTGCACCAGATCCAGCTGGACGAAATGGCGGAGCGGGAACCGCTTGCCGTTAAGTGCGCCGTTTAGCCCAGCGCCACTGTCACCCCGGCCGCTCAACTTGTCATCCCCGCTGTTCAACTTGTCATCCCCGCGCAGGCGGGGATCTGCTGTCAGTTAGCCCAGCGCCAGTTTCCAGGCCAACAGGTACAGGCCGTAATACATCAATAGACCAATACCGTCTGCGCTCGAAAGGGGAGTCCCCCAGCGCAGGCTCTTTTTTTTCGGTATGAATCCGCAGAAAAGTCCCGCCACAAAACCGTAGGCGTGTCC
The DNA here is from genome assembly GCA_902768715.1 of Fibrobacter succinogenes. Classification (GTDB taxonomy): domain Bacteria; phylum Fibrobacterota; class Fibrobacteria; order Fibrobacterales; family Fibrobacteraceae; genus Fibrobacter; species Fibrobacter succinogenes_L. The sequence goes on from CACXMH010000002.1 coordinate 30,619, forward strand.
CAAGATGTCGGCGTTCTCCCCAAGACCAAGGAATACCGCCAGCGATGCCGCCCCGCACAGGGGTGCGAACCTGCGGAGCATCCCGTGGGTTTCCTTGGGCATCAGCCGGAACTCGATGACCGAAAGGCAGCCGATGGCGGCGAACACGAAGCTAGAAAACCCGAGAGAGCGAAAGTCCGTCTGTACCGTGGCCGACACACAGAGGTTTGCCACGGCGGCGGCCACGGCGATAAAGGGCGCAAGCCTGAGGAGCGGGATACGGAAGGTAATCATGTTCATTACGATGTATCCGCAAAGCAGGTTCGACGCCAAATGCCTGGCGTCGCCGTGCAGGGTCTGTGCGGTAAGGCTTCGCCACCATTCCCCCTTCAGGACCTTGGCCGCGTCGGAAACTCCCGGCCCGTGAAGATTCAGCTTTTCCGAAAAATCGATGAGGGTGAACACCACGGGCGCAAGCAGCACCCACAGGGGCTGCAGGCTAAAGCTCAGCGGTATGGGCGGGTTCTCTTCCTTCGGAGGATTTTCCCTGTGGTACAGTTCCAGCTGGAGCCTTGCCGCACCCTCCATCTCAGGCACAACGAAAATCTGGAACGGCCCTTCTTCCGAACGCACAAGCCTGTGCTCGATCCCCTGGGACAAAAGCACCAGGCTGTCGTCCCGCACTTGCCGGAATGTCCCTTCGGACACCTGCACCGTCTCGGGGTATTCGGGCTCGGTGGGCTGTTCCTGCTGGCGGGCATCCGGCGCCTGGGCGGCCGGTCCTGCAGGCGCCTCTTCGGGAGGCTTGCGCATATAGCGGGGCCTAAGCGGCGACATCAGGCGTGGCATGCAATCCTCCTCGGGTGAACATCGGGAATATACAAAAATTTTATTGGGCGTTCCCCCGGCCCTTTTGCTGGCGTTGATGGGCCGGGGTCGGGCTCTGCTCGCCTTCGGCTCGTCAAGCCGCTACGCGTCTTGCCACTTCGTGCGACGATCCCTAACGCAAAATGAGAGTGGGGTGGTTTTATTTCGAGCGGGAAAAGCGTGCTAAGCGAGTGTCATAGAAAAAGTTCACTTTTTCTCTATGACCGAGTGACGCCGCTGACGCCGAAGGCGTCAAAAGGGAATGTTGCTTCGCAGTCTCCGCTGACGCGGCTGCTCAGCAACCCTTCGGGCTCGACACTCACTCACGTTCGCATCAAGCTCAAAAAGTGCCTATTGTATGGGCTTCGCCCACGGCACTTTTGACGTCTTCGACGTCCGCTTGGTCGGCTCGGCATAAAAACATTCTGTTTTTCTGCGCTCGCCTCGGGCGCTACTGCCGCACCCTCTTCGAGGGTCCGGGCCCTTCCGCGATAAACGAAAAAAGACACCATAAAGGTGTCTTTTTCGTTTAGAGCGGGAAAAGGGACTCGGACCCTCGACCCCGACCTTGGCAAGGTCGTGCTCTACCAACTGAGCTATTCCCGCGGGGTGAGACCAATTATAGCTTAAGGATTTTAGATTGTCAAGGGCTTTTGAAGTGAAAAAATCAAAATTTCGTGCTTTTTTCCCCTCAATTCGAAGATTCCCTCTTTTTTTGCGATGTAACCGTGGGGGATCGGTTTGGGCAGTTCCTGGAAGTATTCCTCCGAAATAAGGAATTCCTGCCCCAGCTTGGTGCAGAGCCCCTGGATCCTGGCGGTAGTGTTCAGCACGTCCCCGTGGTAGGCCATTTCGCTCCCGAAATTGCCCACCTCCGTAGAAATGACCTTCCCGCAGTGGATTCCGGCCTTGAATTGGGGCGTTACCCCGAATTTTTTCATGAATTTGGCGCTTTTTCCGGCAATGCTCTCCGAAAAGTCGTAAAAACAGTCCACCGGCCGGGCCTTTTTGCGGCAGGCGGACATTTTCCAGGTCAAAAAGGCCCCGTCTCCAGCAATCTGGTAGATTTCGCCCCTGTTTTCTTCGCAGCAGTTGGAAAGCAGGCTGTAGTAATCCTTCAAAAAGCTGCTGTACTTCACATGGCCCAGTTCTTCGGCCAGAGAGGTGGAGTGCCTGAGGTCGATGAACATGAAGACTCGTTCTTCTTCCTTGGGCTCCTGCGACTTGCCGAGTAAAGTGTTCCAGAATACCCGGGCTCCGAACTTCTTGTGTACGGAGCGCAGTGCCGTAATAAGATAGGCCGCGAAGAAGTACAAAATAACCTGGACCCGCACCTCGTGTGACGAAAAGCTCTCTTTGAGGAAATTTAGAGATACATCGTTGACGATACCCTCATCGGCGTTGGCCTTAAGTAGCAGTATGCACAGGATAATGCTTGCGTGTATGGCAGCGATAAAGTAGAAGGTCCGCACCAGCAGGGCTTTCCACACGGGCCTGCAGTCCCGCTCGTCTTTCAGGATGACGACGTCGTATATCCCATGGGAAAGCCCCATGAACAGGGAGAACTGCAGCATGAGCAGGAGAGGTTCTATAGACAAGTCACCCTGGTCACGGTACATTTCCAGCATAGAGATACCGATGGCTACACCCATCCAGCAGAGCACGTAGAAGCATACGGCCCTGAACTTTCGCTGTGTCTGTCGTGTAATAGCCATAAGTCTAGTGGATAAAGAGTGGAAGCGCCCAGATCATGGCGATGAGGATGATATCCTTGTAGGATTCGCCCATCAGGAGGGTAGAGGACAAGAAGAAGATGATGGTCGCAAGGGTCAGGAACACCCACAGGGGCGCCCTTTTCTTCAAAAAATTCTTGATTTTGTCTTTTGTTTCCTTGTCCATCAATCAAATCCCGGAAGTAGCAATCAGTCGTCAGTTATGAGTTTTCAGTTATAGAAGAATCACCTCGCACCTCGAGCCTCGAACCTCACAACTCACCACTCACAACTCACCACTAATTTACATTATTTTCCCCCGTGGGCAACAACTATAATGTATTTTTTGGAAATGCTGGGACTTTACATTCATATCCCCTTTTGCGAAAAAATCTGCGATTATTGCGATTTTTTTACTATTCAGGGGCCGGATCGGCTTCACGGGGAGTACCTGGACCTGCTTTCGAGGGAGATTTCCGCCTTTTCGGAGCGACATCCGGGTGTGCTTTCGCAGGCGGAAACCCTCTATCTGGGGGGCGGGACGCCTTCTATCCTGTCTCCGGAATCACTTTCTAAATTGTTTTCCATATTGGGTGAAGCCGGAGTGCCCCTTTGGCGGCTGAAAGAATCTACCATGGAGTTCAATCCGGAATCCTGCGACCGGGAGCGGCTAGCCGTAGCGCTGGAAAATGGCATTACCCGGGCAAGTCTCGGCCTGCAGACCTTTAGGCCGGAACTTTTGCAGGCGGTGGGCCGCAGGCACACGCCGGAGGCCGGCCTTGCCGCCCTGGAGTGTCTCTTGTCCCAAGAAAATCTGAGGGTCACGGCGGACCTGATGTTCAACCTGCCGGGGCAGACGGTTGCGCAATTTTTGGAAGACCTGGACCGACTATCGGCCTACCCGCTGGGCCATATCAGCTTTTACGGCCTTAAGGTGGACCCTCGCACAAGGCTCGGCCACCGCCTAGAAAAGGGCGAGCTGCAGGTAGATGAGGACTTGTACGGCGACATGTACCGGAAAGGGGTCGAGCTGCTGGAATCCAGAGGTTTTGAGCGCTATGAAGTGTCCAATTTTGCACGCCCGGGAGAGGAAAGCCTTCACAACCTGAACTATTGGCGTCGGGGAGAATACCTTGCTTTTGGCCCTTCGGCCAACGCCTACTTTGAGGGAGTTCGGTTCCACGCTCCCGACCTTTATCCGGAGTGGCGCCGCTATGTACAGGCGGGCTGCCCGGAAAGCCGGCTGTCGAAGGACCCTATCGGTCACGACGAACAGGTGGCGGAACTTATCCAGCTTTCGTTACGAACAAAGTATGGTCTAGATGCGGGTGCATTGCAAGAGTTGGGCAGTAGGTTTCCTGAAAAGACCGTTTCCAAATGGGTTGGGCGAGGCTTCCTGAAAGGTCTGGGCGACCGTCTTGTCCTTCAAGGCGATGGCTGGCTCTTTATGGACACCGTAGTGGCCGATTTGTATTCCAACTTGGAATAATTCGCCTTGAATTCGGTTTCTAGAAAAGTGTGATTTAGGCCTCAAATCGGGCCATGCTCTCGACAAGAACATTCCCACACCCGCAAAAAAACATATTTTTAGGGGTGTAAGTGCCCAGGATTGTAAATGGGCGTGTTTGTTGTTGTGTAGAAAAGAACGAGGCTTTTATGTCGGCAAAAAAACAAAATGGAATTTTCCTATTTGTGATGACCATGCTGCTGTTTGCGGTGTGGGGTTTTGCCGCTGAAATCGACTGCTTCGACAAGTCGAATAACTATTACAAGAAGAACTATTGCGTTTACATGCCCCTGGATGTATCTGCCCATGCGGGTCTCTTTGTGATAGATGCGAACACCAAGGATACGCTCCCCAATTCTCCCCTCTACGTTTATGCTCCTGATGCGGGCCCGGATTCTGTTGTGCTGATATCAGGTGAGCCGCCTGCAGCCCTTTCCCACAAACAACTTAGCCAGTCTGGCCCCGACGGAATCTTGCATTTGGCGGTTGTAGGGCATTTTCCAAAGAAAAACTCTCCTTTGGGGGTCTTGGTTACTCTTGCCGATAATCCGAAGATCATCAATGTCTTCAATTTTTACCCCCCTCATTTCCAGTTCTGCCTGGATCCTGACTGCAAGGACACCGTCGATGTTTCCAGTATTCAGCGGAATGTGGAAGACACGATAACGGTTTATGTGCGTCCTGTGGTGCCCTGGGGTCCCAAGGAAGGCGAACTGGATGTGTTAATTCCCGATTCCACGCAGTATTTTCTCTCTTCGGAACACGAAGAACTGAAGTTCTTGACAGGTTCGGGAGACCCTATGGGGCATGTTAAAATTGACGGAAAGACCTATTACCTGGGCATGATCCTGAAACACAAGTCCGTTTTCAAAATAACCTCCGACAAGGCCCTTACCGACGTGAACTTTACGCTGGAATCGTCCCCGTACACCTTCTCGAACGGAACTACGGTCTTCCGCGCCAAAGAGGAATTTCCGGGCAAGATTCGTTTCGTGAACTACGACCTCCCCAGCCTGGACAGCGCCTTTATTTATGATACCGACGGCGATGGTGTGGGTGACAGCATAGCGGCCTACTTCAACGGTAAAATGGACGGAGTCTCGTTGGACAATTACCAGTACAACTGGCCCACTGGCGGGGACTATACGACATTCAGCGGGACGGCCTCCCTGGAAGATTTCTTGCTGGAATTGTCCGGTGTCAAGACCACGATTCCCGATAGTGCGGGGACGGGAAAATTGAAGGTGGGTGCCTCGTCCGCCAAGTCCGGAGCTAACGATACGCTTTCTACGGATATCCAGGACCGCATCGGCCCTGTCATCCAGACAGCAACCCTTGTTCCGGGAGACGGTGAATCCGATTACCTGATTCTTAGTTTCAATAAGCCCCTGGATACGTCTTGGACCTCGGGTAGTGGATTCCTCCTGGATGGGATACCCCTGTCTATGGAAGCTGTTGAAAAAGGCGTAGATGGAAACGACCGTATTTGGAAATTCAAGGTGCCCAAGAACAAGGTCAAGGAAGGCTCCGAAATAGAGATTGCCGAAGACTGTGCCGAATGTAGTGCTGGCCCAATAAAGGCCGCCGACGGCAACAAGACGGGCAAGAACAACCCCGTGAAGATTTCCAATTCGGGCAAGAACTTCGTAGATGACGAACGGAACGGTTTCTATGACAAGGACGGCGATGGCCGTATGGACAGTGCCACCGTGGCGTTCAAGGAGCCCCTCTCCAAGAAGGACCTGGAAGAGATGGAGGTGGTGCTGTACTGGATGGACAACCAGGGCAACCTGCTAGAAATCAAGCCCGACCTGACGGACACCAATTTGGTAAAGCTCTCCAAGGACGGCCTCATGCTTTCTTTTACCATGGACGAGGCCACCATGAAAAAGGTCCGCCCCATGCTTACCTCCGTGGATACTACGGGAATGGCCGATAGCCTCAAGTACGGTTTTGCCAAGGTCACGAAGCCCGTGATCCAGCCGGACGGAACGGTAAAGAACGAAGTTTACAAGGACATCGTCATGCACGACCGCATGTCTCCCGTGATATCGGGAACGTTCCTAGAGCCGGAGTCCTTCCAGAAGATGGAAGCGGACGTGCTGACCATCTCCTTCTCCGAGCCTGTAGATTATGAGGCCCTGGAGAACCTGTCGCTTTTGTCGGACTGCTTCAAGTTCAAGGTAGATGGAGAGTGGGTGTCTATCCCCTTCAGTTCGCTCAGGTGGAGCGACGACGGCAAGTCCGTAAAACTCCAGCTGGAAAACGGCGTGCCCCTTGCAGAACGCCTGAACCCTGCAGATTCCATGAAGTTCGACTTTGAGAAGGCAGGCCTGAAGGACAAGGTCGGGAACGGAGTTTCGCCCAAGTCTCCTCCGACGATGGTCAAGGGCGACCCCCGCGTGCTGATGCAGTCCACCACCCTTGCAAGTCTTGACAGGGCGGTACTCTTGGCAGACAAGGCGGCCTTTACCGAAAGATTCGTCAATGCCGACGAACCCATGGACGAAGAGATGAAAAAATCCCTCGGAATCTTGATGGATATCAGTTTTGCGACGGTCATGGGCGAAGATTCTACGGGCGTTTCGACAATGAACCTGGACGATGTGGGCCTTTCTTGGGAACTGAAGGTGTTCACCAACCTAGGGAGCTATGTAGGCGGCGCATCGAACAAGTTAAAGTGCAGCGACCCCGCCTTTGAAGGGAATTGCTTTGAGCACGCGAAAAAGCTGTACCTTCGCTGGAACATGCGCTCTAGCGAAGGCCGCAAGGTGGGCGTGGGTGTTTATGTGGCACAGTTCAAGATTAATGTCTATGGTGCAAAGAACAGTTTTAAAGTTGAAAGGATTTACAACTGGGGAATCCGCGCCGGTAAGGGCGGTCTTTCGCTTGAATAGTAAATTCTTTCAGAGGGTAGCGCTATGAAAAAGATGGCTATTACATTAGGGTTATGGATGTTGCTTGCCTCGGCGACGCTGGTGTTCGCTGTGGACAATATCCCTGCTCCGAGAAATCCGGCCACGGGAGTCTGGATTAATCGAATCGGTGAAATCGTGGACCAACAGCCCACGAACGCCACCTTGTATTACACCAAGTATATTGGCGAAGACCGCGTCAAGAGTATTGACTATTTCTATAACGGCAAGGGGTATCTCTCTCTTTCCAACAAGAAGTTGCAGTGTAAATCTCGTTACGCCGACGGTATTATGCACCATCCTGATGGCGATTTGATTGTGGCGGGTCAGGGCGCACACCTCTACAAGATAAGGAAAAACAATGCAAGTGCCGACTCGAATAAATGCGTGATAAAGGAGTCGCCGGCAAAATATAAAACCAAGGATTCTGGAGCGAACGGTACCCAGGGCTATTGGCATGTGATGGTGGATCCCAGTCAGAAGTTTGTTTGGGCCGACGGTATGCCGGGCCCCTTGGTTCGCTATGCCGTGGACAATACAAATGATAATGGTCTGTCGGATGTGGGCTATCAGGTAAAATTGACTCCGAAAAAAGACTATGGAAAATTGTGGCGTCCCAATAATAACCAATGGTCAAATTCCACCAAAAAGGGAGAACAGGTCACTACCGTGATATGGGACGGGGATGGTCATGCCTTCTTCACATACTCCATTTATGCGGGGGGTGGATGCGAAACGGACATTAAAGGAGATTCCTGCAGTGCTGCATTGAAAACGAGTTGGCGGGCGGGTTCTCACTTTGGGTATTTCTCGGATACCGTATGGCAAAAGATAGAGACAAGGGAAGACTCCATAAAGTATCTTGGACATAGGGGAGATTCCGTAGTTACTGAATTAGAAACGACGATTCTGATAGATTCTTTGGAAGGTGCCCATGGCGGCACGTACGACTCCCTTTCAAAGACCATCTTTATTTTCGGAGGATCTAAGATTGTCCAGATAAAGCCTGAGATTCGTGATGGTGCGATGACGGCCAGGGTTGTGGCAGAAATAGATTTACGCAAATACTTTTTCCCGGAGGATACGACTCATATGCCTCCACCACGAACTCCCTCATGCCAACAGAGAGCAGATCCGAGCACTGGTGAATGGGTGACCAGAAATTATAATTACGAAAGTGGTTACTGCGATGGCGGAACAACCCAGTCGGGTGGCATTGCCACGGTGGGTTGGCGTTTGGACCAGGGAACCGTAGATGGATTTGGACACCTGTTTGTGGCTAGTAACACGGGTCACGTGATTTTTGTGGACTATGCGGCGAATGACTCCCTTTACATTAGGGATAATATTCTTTTGCACATGGAGTGGATTGACAACTTCTTGGACGACTTGGCTCCTCTGGAAAAGGATAAAGTGATTCGTTCCAGCGCGAGCAGCTTTGGAGGGCTGTCTTCTAGTGATTACGAAAGGCTGAGTTCACAAGTGGAGTATCACTCCTCTAGTAGCATGAGCTCGTCGAGTAAAGGGAGTACTCCTGGTAGTAGCGGAAGCTCCTCTAATAGCAACGGTTCCAGCGGTAGTGGGAATTCCTCTAATAGCAATGGTTCCAGCAATAGTGGAGACTCTAGCAACAGCGGAGAATCTTCCGGCAGTAACGGATCCTCTAGCAACAGCGGCGAATCCTCCGACAGTAACGGTTCTTCTAGCAACAGCGGCGAATCCTCCGGCAGCAACGGTTCCTCTAGCAATAGCGGGGAATCCTCCGACAGTAACGGTTCTTCTAGCAACAGCGGCGAATCCTCCGGCAGTAACGGTTCCTCCAGCAACAGCGAAGACGAAGGCGGTGGAATCCTTTACGGAAGCAGTAATTCCGATACCGACCCCTCTGGCGGTGGTGCAATTTACGGATATAGTGCCGGTAGTGGTGGCTATTACAACCCTTCTTGGGACGATTATGACAAGGGCGATTCTGTAGTACAGACTTCTGGTGTCTTGACACCTGCCAATGACAAGAAGCCCGGTGATGCGGGAACAGTGACCATCTTCGATAACGTGTACTACGTAGATAAATATCCTATCTCGATCCCGCTGGACTTCCGTCAGAATGCCAATCTTGATTCGGCCAAGGTGGGAGACGTAGTTGCCATCACTCTCAGCGCCGACAAGGTGAAAGAGTATTTCGGCGATAGCGTGCAAACCCTGACGATTACCACGCCTTCTGGCCTTACCTTGATAGACCCGAAGAATCCCAAGCCCGGCGAGTCCATCGAAGTGGATGCCAATGGCAATGTTACCTTCTATGTGACCGCCTACGAACCGGTTCAAAATGGCGAGATCTACATTACGGATGATGTGGGCAATTTGGTGGTGCTGGACAACATCAACTTCTTTGCCGTTGTTCCCGATGGCAAGGTGGCCATGATCAAGGATTCCGATTTGGATAGCCAGCTGGACTATGTGGAAATCCTGTTGCAGGATACGCTACCCAAGAACGTGTCGATCACTTCCGTCACTATGGTGGTGAATGGCAAGGTGATGAATCCTGCTACAGTGCCCACGCCCAATAGGGAAAGGAACAGGATTATCTTGAACGATGTGACGGACCTGACGTTCCCCGATGAAATTGACCTGAGTTCCTATGTGAGCATTGAATACAAGGACGAAACGAATGGCGCTATTTATGTGCGCAAGGTACCTTTGATTGAATTGGGCACAAACATCATCAAGGCTGCCCATGCCATCAGGGATACTTCCAAGGGCGGCATGGATTCCCTGTTTGTGGAATTCAATATCGATGTGGTGCCCTATGACTTGCGCTACCCGGAAATGCTCATTGCCATGAAGCAGAAAGGAAAGGAGATTTTCTTTGGCCTGGGACAAGTTTCCAAGGTTTACCTGCCCTCGAAGAATATTGTCATCTTTGTGGGTGAGAACCTGAAGCTTCAAGGAAATATGAAGGACAGCGTTTCCCTGTATCCTAACGTGACATTCAATGACGCTCCGTATATCACTTCTGACGAGTATGACCGTCATGTGCCGGTAACGGTTGTGGATCGCCTGCCTACGGTCAAGGACGTGGAATACTGGGACACGGATTACAATGGCGTGTTGGACCAGGTGGTTATCAACTACTCTGCGCCTCTGAAACAGGAAGACCTGGAAAAACTCCGTATGTCATTCCCCTGGTATAGCAGCCGCGGTCTGCTTATCCAGTTGCAGGCGCAACCCGCGTACCTGAGAATCGACCCCAAGGATCCGACAAAGGTCATATGGGATGTATATGCGGCTACCGAACTTGTTTCCGGAGTTACAAGCATCAGCGAACAGCTGCCCCAGGCGACGGTCTATACCTACTACTCAATCTTTGACGAGATATTTGTCAACGAAGAACCTGTGAAGATTGTAGATAAGATGTCTCCGATTATTGCGGGAGCTACCCTCAATTACGGCAAAAAGACAGACACCCTATTGGTGCGCTTCTCGGAGCCCATCAAGAAGGTTGATGGTCGTGATTTCTTCCGCTATATTCACGGCAAGGACACCTCGGATCTTATCCCGTCTTCTATATCCTGGTCCGAAGACGGCTTTACGGCAAAACTCATCCTAGATGCAAGTCAGGGAACTATTTTGCCGGGAGACTCCCTGATGGTTGTTCGTGGCAGCAAGGGAAGAACCATTCAGGATAACTTCGGTAATATTTCCGGAGACGATCCGTCGCCTGTGGTGATTGGCGGCCTGCTGAACCACCTGGTGGAATCGACCCAGATGGGTACCTTCGACGACAAGGACGAAGTGTTGCATACTTTGAGTTCCGTGAACCTCCGCTATATGCCGAGTTCCACCACCAAGGAAGACCTGGAAAAAGAAGGTGTCTTGGGTCAGTTGGTACAGCTAGGCGAACGGTTTGTGCCGCAGCTGCTGGACCGTGCCCAGATTGCAGCGGACGGTTCCGTGGATCCTTCTGTGTTGGATTCCCTGGATCCTGAAAAGGTGTTCATCTCCTTCGTGGTGAACTACTTTGACCACTTGGGACAATATGTGAACGACACCGCCATAACGGTGCCCTGTAACAGTCCTAAGTTTGGCGGTAACTGCCTGAATTCGGACCAGAAGGTGTTCGTGAACTGGAACTTCAAGGACCATAAGGGCCGCTTCGTTGGCGCGGGCGTCTATACGGTGCAGTTCAAGATGGTGGTTCGCTACGAAAAGAAGAAGATAGAAGAAGAAATCAAGGACAAGTGGGGCGTGCGCCGTAAAAAGAAAAAGTAGGTAGAATTCTCTAGTTACTAGTTGATAGTTACTAGAGAATGCAAGAATAAAAAACAAAAGCCGCGATTTCGCGGCTTTTCTTTTGCAGGGAGGGTTGTTTTAGGGAGGGCGAAGCCTTCCCTAGTTATCATTACGCAATCATTTCCATAACGGCGGGGATGATTGTGCAGATGATTACCCAGGGGTAAGAAAGAGAACCCTTTAGCCAGCCAGTGGTTTGCATCCCGCTCTTGTTAAAAGAGACTTGCTGAACCTTGCTCTGGGCTGTTGCAACGGATTCGTGGAGGGAATCCTTGAGATAGGTAACGGACAAGTCGAATTCGCGCTTGCTTTCCTGTGCCGAATCTACCATCTGTAAAAACTTGTTGCTCATAGACTTAGCTCTTTTTGCTTCCAAAAATATAGTAATTTTTTCTGAAATTTAAAGGGTTTTTGTTTATTTATGTTTACAAATAAGGTTTTATGTGAAAAAATGCACAAAACAGCATATTTCTCTATAAAAAAAGCTAATTTAGGTGTGTTATGGGTCACATTGGTGGCTTAAAAGGAGTCTTATGAACCTGATTCGCTATTCTTTTGGTCTTGCTGTAGGCGCCGTTTTGGTCGCATGCGGTGGCAATGCTCCGCAACCTGCGGTTGAGCCGGCTGAACCGGCTGTCGCCCCTGCCCCCAAGGTATCCTTGGACAGTGCGGTGGACCGTTACAGTTATGCTTTGGGTATGGACTTGGGTAAGGCTATCGCCAATATCAATGTTCCTGTCAAGATGGACGTGCTGATGCTTGCCCTTCAGGACGAAGTCGATCCGGCTCGTCAGCCCCTTATGAAGGATTCCGAGTCGGAATCTGCCCTGCAAGATCTGCTGCTCCGCATGCAGAAGCAGAAAGAGGACGACGAGAAGGCTGCCGCCGCCAAGGCTCTGGAAGACCAGGCCGCATTCCTCGCCAAGAACGTTCTGGATTCTACGGTAAAGGTGACGCCCAAGGGTGTGCAGTACCGTGTGCTCAAGGCCGGTACGGGCATTTCTCCGAAGGTGACGGACAAGGTCCAGGTGCATTACATCGGGGCTTTGCTAGACGGTACTCAGTTTGACAACAGCGTCAAGCGTGGTGAACCATTAGAGTTCCCCGTAGGTGCGGTCATAGAAGGTTGGCAGGATTTGCTCCAGGTCATGAAAGAAGGGGACAAGGTGAAGGCTTGGATTCCTAGCGCCCTGGCCTACGGCGAAGCCGGTGTTCCGCCTACCATTCCTGGCAATGCCCTCCTGATTTTCGAAGTGGAGCTGTTGAAGGTTTATGCCGAAGTTCCGCCTGTGGATTCTACGGCTGTTCCGGCTGACAGTGCTGCCGCAGCCCCTGCCGATAGCGCCGCGAATGCTGCTACCGCTCCCGCAGATACGTCTAAACCTGCCGCAGCTCCCGCTGCTGCCGCTCCTGCGGACAGCGCCAAGGCTGCCCCCGCTGCAGCTCCTGCTGCTAAGGCCGAAGCCAAGCCGGCAGCCGCCGCTCCTGCGGACACGACAAAAACTGCCCCCGCTGCAAAACCTGCTGCTGCACCTGCCGATACAACAAAGGCTGCTCCAGCCAAGCCTGCTGCTCCTGCCGCGAAGGCAGCTCCTGCTGCAAAACCGGCCGCCGAGGCAAAACCCGCAGCAGCCCCTGCAAAGCCTGCCGCTAAACCGGCTGCCAAGCAATAGGTCGCGATAGACAAGTTTTAATAAAGGCGCGGGTCACCCTGCGTCTTTTGTTATAACTAAGATTTATTATTTTTTGAACCATGAGCAATACTGTGTCCGATTTCTATTCCCAGCATTTCGAAGTTTCCGGGTTTATCCGGGAAGTCTTCGGCTATATGGACCGGTTCAAGGGCCAGCTCTTTGTATTGAAGATTGAAGACGGCCTTATGGACCACCCGCTGTTCCCTGTGCTCATGCGGGATATCGCCTTGTTGCACAAGGCGGGAATCCGAATCATTATCGTGCCGGGAACCAGGAACAGCATTGACGCCCAGCTGAAGGCTTGGGAAATCGAATCCAAGTTCGAAGGCGGCGTGCGGCTGACCAGCGAAGAGGCCCTGCCCCTGATAGAGCAGGCGTCTCTGGGTGTTGCCCAGAGGATTATGAGCCACCTGACGGCCAGCGGCCTGAGCGGCATCCAGGGGAACTGGGTGCTGGCCCGGAGTCTTGGGGTCATCGAAGGTGTCGACTACATGCGGACTGGCCGGATCGAACGGATTCAGCGGGACATTTTGGAGCAGCTTCTGAACGAGAAGTTCGTGCCCATTATTCCGCCTATCGGCTGGAACAAGCTGGGCCAGGCCTACAACATCAGTTCTACGGAACTAGCTACGGAACTCTGCAAGTACATGCAGGTGGGCAAGCTGTTCTTTATCGGTAGTGAGAACGGTATTAAGCTGGAAGGCCTTGCTACTGGCAAGAACACCAAGTATCTGGAACCAACGGACAGTGGCGTGATTTCGGCCCTGGATGTGGACCAGGCCAAGGAACTTCTGGAGCTGAATGCCGACAAGCTGAACTTTGCCCAGAAGGATTATTTGCAGAATGCCATCAACGCTTGCGAGGCCGGAGCGAACCGCGTTCACCTGCTGAGCGGTGAGTTCCAGGGCAGTGTGCTGCAAGAAGTATTTAGCGCCAGGGGTGACGGAACCATGGTCTATGCGAACCAGTATTCCAGCATCCGGCCCGCCAACATGGAAGACATTCCCGATATCTTGCGGATCATGCAGGACTATATCGCGAAGGGTTACCTGGTGCCCAGGACCCAGGAGAGCATTTCCGAAAAGCTCAAGGACTACGTGGTCTATAGCATCGACAACAGCATCCACGGCTGCGGCGCCCTCCACGAGTTCGAAGACGGCATGGCCGAAGTGGCCGCCATTGCCGTGGCCGCCAACTACCGCAAGTCTGGCATTGGAGACGCTATCGTGCGGCACTTGATTTCGGTTGGCCGGATGAAGGGCTACAAGAAACTGTTCCTGCTCACTACCCAGGCTTTGGACTGGTTCTACCCCTTCGGATTCGAAGACGGCTCCGTAGAGGATTTGCCGAAGAGCAAGCGGGAACATTACAACACCAAGCGGAAATCCCGTATCTTGGTTATGCCGCTGGACAAGTGACGCCCATTCGACAAGCTCAGGGCAGGCTCCGCGTCATCCTGAGCGAGATGTCGCGAGGCATCGAGTCGAAGGATTTCACACAAAGGGAAAATGCATGAACACTCTCGAAGCCATACGCACACGACGTAGCACCCGCAAGTTCAAGGCACAACCTGTGGAAATGGAAAAGTTGCAGGCCATTGTCGAGGCGGGCCAGTTCGGGCCTACCGGTGGTAATGCACAGACGAATCACTTCTTTGTGATTTCGGATGCGACCGTGATTGCAAAACTCAAGGAACTGGTTCAGGCTGCGTTCGCGAAGATGGAACTCCGCGAAGACCTGTACAAGAGCCTCAAGAATTCCATCATGCTCGCCCGTAAGGGAAATTACTCTTTCTGCTACACGGCACCGGTACTTATCGTGGTGGCGAACAGGAAGGATTACGGTAACAACATGGCCGATGTGGCCTGTGCTGTAGAAAACATGATGCTCGCTGCCAACGAACTTAACCTGGGTAGTTGCTACATCAACCAGCTCAAGTGGCTGAACGAAGACCCGACGATTTTGGAATACCTGCGTGGCCTCGGCTTGCGTGAAGATGAGCGGGTGTATGCTTCTGTCGCCGTTGGTTACGCCGACACCGAAAGCGGCCTCCCGAATCGAAACGAGTCTCCTCGCGTTGGCAACGAAGTGGTGTTTGTGTAAAAGGATAGCCAGATGAATTTAAAGATGATGGAAGACGGATTTCGGATGATTCTTACCGGCATGGGCGAAGATCCGAACCGCGAAGGATTGCTGGAAACGCCCCGTCGTGTGGCGAAGATGTACGCCGAACTCATGACGGGACTTTCGGGTGAAATGAAAGCCGAGGATATCCTCAAGACGCGCTTCCACGAGAAGTACGACGAGATGATTATCGTGCCGGACATCGAGTTTGCCAGCATGTGCGAACATCACTTTCTGCCCTTTACGGGCAAGGCCCACGTGGCCTACATTCCCGGAGACTGTGTCGTCGGGCTTTCCAAGATTCCCCGGGTGGTGGAGTTCTATGCTCGCTTCCCGCAGATCCAGGAACGCATGACCCGCCAGATTGCGGAACTCATCCAGAAGGAACTGAACCCGAAGGGCGTGGCTGTTGTACTGGAAGCATCTCACATGTGCATGACCATGCGCGGGGTGAAAAAGCCCGGCGCCACCATGGTCACGACCCAGCTTTTGGGCAGGTTCAAGACCGACGAGAAGACCCGTGCGGAATTTATGTCCCGCATATATGCCCCTCGGTAAGGATTTTAGTATAATTATCCTGTAAGAGGGTCTTTCTGCCCCAACCACGGCCTTACGGCCTAACCACTAACCACGGCCTACTAATTATGAACGCTGCTATTCTTACTAACGAGTTCCCGCCGGAAATTTACGGCGGTGCAGGTATTCACGTCAAGTTCCTGACCCAGGAGCTGGCAAAGCTCTGCCATGTGGAGGCCCGCTGTTTTGGCGACCAGAATATTGACGAGGACAATATCCGTGCGATTGGTTTCTCGCGGAAGCTGGGTCTGAACCCGAAGGACGACCGTTTCCAGAAAATTTTCAAGCCGTTGGATATCAACCTCCAGTGGGCGGCAGCCCTCGACAATATCGATGTCATTCACTGCCACACTTGGTATAGCCACTTTGGTGGAGTGCTTGCCAGTCGTCTTTTGCAGTGCCCGCTGATTCTCACCACCCACTCGCTGGAACCCCACCGCCCCTGGAAGGCGGAACAGCTGGGCGATGGCGGCTATGCCATGAGCTGCTGGATTGAACGCACGGCTTACGAGGCTGCCGACGGTGTGATTGCCGTAAGCCAGGGCATGAAACGGGACGTGATGAAGCTTTACGGCGTGCCCGAAGACCGGGTGAAGGTGATTTACAACGGCATCGATCCGGACTTTTATGCTCCGACTTTCAACGAAGATATTTTGACTAAGTGGGGAGTGGATCCCAAGCGTCCTTATGTATTGTTCGTGGGCCGCATTACCCGCCAAAAGGGCATCAGCCAGCTGATCCAGGCTATCCCCCAAATCGACAAGAGCGCCCAGGTGGTGCTTTGCGCCGGCGCTCCCGACACCATCGAACTTGCCGACGAGTGCAAGAACCTCATCGAAGAGGTGCAGAAGACCCGCGATGGCGTGGTGTGGATTCAGGAGGCGGTTCCTCACGAGGAACTTCGCGTGCTTTACAGCCACGCTACCGTTTTCGCGACCCCTTCGCTTTACGAGCCTTTCGGCATTATCAACTTGGAAGCCATGAGCTGCGGAACCCCGGTAGTGGGCTCTGCGGTGGGCGGCATTCCCGAAATTATCGTGGACGGCGAGACCGGATTCCTGGTGCCCTTGAAGCACGTTTCCGAAACGGACTTTGACCCGGCAGACCCCAAGGCTTTCCAGACGGACTTTGCAAGCAAACTAAACAAGATTCTTGAAAATCCGGAACTGGCAAGGAAGATGGGCGAGGTGAGCCGCAAGCGGGCCATCGACGTGTTCAGCTGGAAGTCCATTGCCAAGCAGACCTTCGACTTCTACGCCGAATGTATCGAGCGGTACAAAAAAGAAGGCAAGCGGTAAAATAGTTCGGATTTCTGAGTTCGGAATCTTGAATTATTCTTAATTCTGAAATCAAAAATCTGAATTCTGAATTTTCTCTACAATCCCTTCTACCGTGAGCAACTCCGGCAGCACAATCTGCTTGGAGGCGTCTCCGGTGGGGTAGATGGCATAGGCGGGCACGCCTGATTTTTCCATGCTTTGCAGAAGCGCGTTGACCTCGGGAGTTTCTCGGGTCCAGTCTGCCTTTACAAGGGCCACGTTCAGGCTGTCCATGGCGCGGACAAAGTCTTCGTCTTCGAGGACGGCGGCTTCGTTGGCCTTGCAGGTGAGACACCAGTCGGCGGTAACGTCGATAAAGACGGTGCGTTTCGCCTTGGCAAATTCTTCGATGAGTGCGGGGCTGTAGCGGAACCAACCGTCATCGGTCATTTGCTGCTGCATGCGGGCATCGAAGGTGGCGATGGCCGCCCGTTCGTATTCAGGAGCGATTCCTGCAAACCAGATGGAAAATAGTGCGACACTACTGAGAATAACTACCGCGACTTCGCGTATAAAGGCTGTTCCCGGTTTTGCAAATCTACCGAGCAATACGGAGCAGGCGATACTTGCGATAGCGACGGCGGCAAAAAGTTCTACGCCTGTAACTCCCGCCTGTTCATTTACAATCCAGAAAAGCCAGCCAACGCTTGCAAGCAGCAAGACGCCCATTACCCGTTGCAGATGGACCATCCACACGCCAGGTTTCGGGAAAACCTTAAGTACGCCGGGGAAAACGCTCACCAGCATATAGGGGAGGGCAAGACCAAGGCCTGCCGCAGTAAAGAACAAGAATAGGATTGGCGTGGTCTGCGCAAAGGCGAACCCCATGGCGGTACCCAGGAAGGGGGCTGAACAGGGCGTGCTCAGGAGCACCAGGAGCGCGCCCGTAAAGAACGCTCCCGCAAGTCCGGACTTTTGGCCTGCGCTGTCCATCTTGGTGGTGGTGCTCCAGGGAAGCCAGATTTCAAAGACTCCGAAAAAGCTCATGGCGAATGCGGTCAAGATGACCACCATGAAGGCGATAAAGCCAGCGCTCTGGAACTGCATTCCCCAGCCCGCGGACCCGCCGCCCTCCTTGACGGCGGCGACAACGGCGGCGAGCGTCCAGAAGCTCACCAGGATGCCCGCCGTTGTGGCTCCTCCCAAAGTGAGGAGCCGTCCGCGGCTTTCTCCCGCCTGTTTGATCAGGCTGAAAAGCTTCAAGGAAAGCACCGGCAGAACGCAGGGCATCAAGTTCAGGATGATCCCGCCCACGAAGGCGAAGAACAGCAGGAGCGCGATACCGGCGGAATCCCCGTCGGCAAGCCCGGTTCTACTGCCCGCACGATTCTCCTTGGCGTCTGTGCGACCTTCGACAGCCCCTATTTCAGAATTGTTTTTTTTTACGCCAGTGCCTACCGTGCCACCGTTTAACGATCCGTCTAATGAGATGGTCTTGCTTGCGGGAGCGAGGCAGATGGAATTGTCGCAGGCTTGGTAATTGAAGGTGACTGTGGTACCAAGGCTGTCGTAGTTTGTTCCGTCAACGGCTTTTACCGGAATCTGGACGGAAAATGTTCCGCGAAATGTCCAGATTTCAAGTTCCAGGGCCTCGTTGTATTCCTTGATGGGCTCTGGCCAATTCGCTTCGCCGAATTCGAGACCTTCGGCCTTGGCTTCAACAGAGGAGGGCTTCAAGAATTCGTCGGTGACCTTGTTGGCGTTTACATGCCACTTGTCTGGGACGGTCACGGTTACGGTGAGTGTTCCGCCATCCTTCAACGCACCTGCCGAATACTCCATCTGCATTTCGGGAGGTGGCATGGAATTCATGTTGAATTCTTGGGCGAAAACAGCCGTTGCAAACACCAGCAACAGGTAACAATATTTTGCAAATAGGCAACGGTTGTTTGCATTTTGACAACAGTTGTTTGCCATTTTTTCAAAAATTCGTTTTTTCAGATTCAATTTCATAAATTTGCGCCGTCAAAATACAGAGGGGAACAATGGAGCAAACAATCAGAAACAAAGATACAAAAGTCGATAGGTGGTTGGAAGAGATGTGGAGAATATACTCCCCTCAAATTTACAACCTGTGTCGGATGAATTGTGGGAGTAGGGAAGATGCGCTGGATGTTTTACAAAATGTCGCCCTGCGTTTCTGCCAAAATGCAAAAAAGATTAAGTATGGGGATTCTATCTACCCTTGGCTATTTCAGGTCTTTAGGAATTGTTTTTACGATTATGCGAGGCATCGACAGAAACAGGCGCCTTTTTCCGTTGTCTCGGATGTGATGGGGGATTATATGGCGTTGCCTGCGGAAAAATCAGTTTTTTATAGAGAAGGAAATCAGAAAAATGATGAACTGGATCGCGCTGTCGGTAGTCTTTCCAGGAGGGATAGGGAATTAATAGACTTGACATTCCACAAGGGCTTGACAACAGAGGAACTGAGCGCTCTTTACGGGGTGTCTTTTAACACCATAACCAAAAGGAGAAAATCGGCTATTAAAAGGGCAAGGAATGTTTTGTTGGGGTAGCACATTTTTGTAATTTTAGGGGGTGCTTTTGTCACGAACCCTATTAGCCTTGCTGTTTTTAGTGGCAGCCGTATTGGCCGACGAGTGGAAAGTCTTTTCCCGACCATCGCCGGTGTATGGCGCTATTCCCTATGAATCTGGCTATGTGCTGGCTACAGGCGGGGGAATCCAGTTTTCTACTCCAAAAATAAAGAAAGTTTTCACTTCGGCAGATGGTCTTGGGGCGACAACCTTTTATGGTGTGGCACAGACAGAATCAAAGATATACGCTGTTTCGGAATACGGACTTGTTGCCGCATACGACAAAAAAACGGGCCGCTGGAAGGCTGTGAACCGATCCTACTTGAACAACAAGGTGCGCGTGGTTCCCGGCCAGGTGCTTGCGGCAGAAAACATCTTGATTATTGCTTTTGAAAACAGCCTTGCTTTTTATGATGCCAATCAAGAAGCGTTCCTTTTGTCTGCAGATAGAATTGGAAGCAGATCGTTAATTGCTCATTCCCCTAAAAAGATTTCCATTATGGGCGATACCCTGTTTGTCTCGTTTGGGGCCGAATTATATGGCCGTAGAATAGAATGGGATAACGTGGCAAAGGATATGCGATTGGCAGACCCGCTTTCGTGGACTAAGGAAAACAATTCAAAAGAATTTGACAATTATATTGGAAAAAAAAACGCTGAATTGTCAAGGATTAAGCGTGATACGGTTTTTAATAACTATAAGTTAGATGAAGTGTATGAGATAACATCGGTATCTCGAGGCGGAATCGTTGCAGCTACATCTACTGGATGGATGGCTTATAGTGGTGGGTATGACTGGCTTGATGGTGCTTTTATTAGAAATGGATATGGCAGTTATACTGGGGCCTATGATAACCGGATGAAAATATTGTCTGCACTTGATGATGGATTGTTGTTTGCTCATGTATGGGGAATGGGCTTGTTTTTGTACAAAAATGACGGTTATACACTTTTAAAGGCTTGGACTCCAGAAGATGAGAATAGTTGCTTAGACGAATATGAAAATGACTACACGGTGGTAGTTGGGACTACTGCTGCTCCTGATGGGTCGGGTTTTTTAGCGGCCACCTCGGCGCAACATTCCTATGGGCTTGTTTATGTCAGTAGGGACGGTGATATTAGTTGCCTTTCAAAAGTAGGCAGTTCCCCCATTGCTGGAACATTGGCTGCAAAAATTGATTCCAAAACTGGTGATTGGATAGTGTATGTTTCCTCAAGAGAAGCTTTTGCTGTTTCTTTGGGAGGAACCTTAGATATGTTCCGAATGCCACCACCCTCAAAAAATGGTGGAAGACTGAAAGTCTCTGAAAAGAAAAATTACGCAACGCCAGGTGGAAGGGCTCCCCTAGATTTTGCCTTCGACAAAGATGATAATGTCTTGTGGATGATTACAGTAGGGAATCTCGCTTACATGGATGAAGATAGGGATACCATTGTGCAACCCAGTTCCACCAAGGGCTTGATTGGTGCCGAGTATTCTGCAATGGATAGGGACGTTCAGGGAAATATTTGGCTGGGTACAACGGACAAGGGTGCTTTCAGATTGGCGAAAAAAGGAAAATCTAAGGATACCCTTTCGGCTATACATTTTACAACCAGCAATGGCCTGCTGAGTGACCGGATAAATGACATGGCCATTGATCCTGTTCTTGGAATGGCGTGGTTTGCTCATAATGGTGGTGTGACTCGTTATACCCGAAATGACTTGAAGAATGCAGATAAGTTTATGACCAAGAATTCACCTGCGGAGGTCAAAGCCTATCCGAATCCGTTCCGCCCCAAGCAGGGGAGTCACCTCTTTATCGACAATGTTTCCGAGGATTCTTTTGTTAGCATTTACAACCGTGGTGGTGCGTTGGTGAAATCATTTTACGATAGTGACATTTTAGGGGGTCGTGCGGAGTGGGATGGAACCGATGCCAAAGGGAAATTGGTTGCTCCAGGTGTTTACCACTATGTAGTCCGCAAAGGCTTAAAGAAAAAAACGGGAAAAATTATATTGATTCATTAGGGGAGGATTCTGATGGGTAATAATATGAAAAAGATAGTCGGCATTTTAGGCCTTGCGCTGTTGGGAACATGTAGCTGCATTTTAGTATCCTGCGCTGGCCAGCGTCAGGAAGTCGTCTGCGACGAAATAGAATACCGCTATAATAGCATGTCCTATTCCCCGGACCAGCGCGTGTTTATGGAAGAAGAATTGCGGGCCTGCCGCGAAGAAGAAGCCAAAAAGAAAGGCTCGTCTGGGCAGAAGAGTATTTACGAGAGGTATGCCTCCCAGGATTCGACGAAAGCCGTTCATACGGCCTCTGATTCTGCGGCGACTGAAGTGGCTAGGGATACGGCGGTCATGACTCCGACCACCGAAACGCCCGCACAACCTGATTCGGCAAGTACAGCTACGCCGGAGCCTGCGCCCCAGCCGGATAGCACGGCAACAGAAAGTGCTTCTGCTCCTGCAGACGATTCCGCAACCGTAGATAGTACGGCAAGCGAGGTTTCGCAAGAATAATGGTCACGGTCCGCACACTTTCGGGTGATGAATTCTCGCCCGACCTTCCGGGACGCCTGCTGAAAATTGCAGGCGATATCCGTGCTGCAGGCGGCCGCGCCTTCCTGGTG
This sequence comes from Fibrobacter succinogenes, assembly GCA_902768715.1. Classification (GTDB taxonomy): domain Bacteria; phylum Fibrobacterota; class Fibrobacteria; order Fibrobacterales; family Fibrobacteraceae; genus Fibrobacter; species Fibrobacter succinogenes_L. The sequence goes on from CACXMH010000002.1 coordinate 52,764, forward strand.
GGCGGCTGGGTCCGGGATGCCATGCTTGGCAAGAGTTGCCGTGACTACGATATCGAAGTTTACGACATGGCGCAAGACGCCCTGGTGCCGCTCCTTTCGAAGTATGGCCGCACGAACCTGGTAGGCAAGGCCTTTGGCGTGATTCATTTGGCCATGAAAGGCCTTTCGCTGGACTTTTCCTTCCCCCGCACAGAAAACAAGGTGGGCTATGGTCACCGCGGGTTCGTAGTGCACACCGACGAAAAGCTCAGCTTCAAGGAGGCGGCCCTCCGCCGGGACTTTACCATCAACGCCATGGGCATGGAACTGCCGGAGCTGACCCTTTGTGACCCCTACGGGGGTGTGGACGACCTGAAGGCCCACAGGTTAAAGCATGTGAGCGAAGCCTTTGCCGAAGATTCCCTGCGAATTTTGCGGGGTGTGCAGTTCGCTAGTCGTTTTGAACTGACGCTTGCGCCAGAGACGGCGGAACTTTGCAAGAGCCTTTCCCTGGAAGACCTTTCTAAGGAGCGGATTTACGAAGAGTTCAAGAAATGGCTCCTTAAGCCGGGCAAGCCTTCTTTGGGCTTGCGGGCATTTCTGGAAATGGACCTGCTGCGATTTTTCCCGGAGGTGAAACCCCTGGGAGCAAACTACGAAAATCTGGGACAGTTCCTGGACAACATGTCCAGAAATGCGGTCGCTGAGCCCGAGGAATCCCGGATGGCGATGGCCTTTGCTGCTCTCCTTTCGGGGAATTCCTGTGCCGAAGACTGGGAGAAATTCCTAACGGGCATGACCAACGAGGTGAAGCTCCTGCGGAACGTTCCGAAGCTGTTGAGGTATTCGTCTGCGGCTTCTCCCGAGGGCGCGTTTCCCGAAGATTCCGAAATCCGACGGCTGTCCGTTGCGCTGGAAGGCCTGCGGGAATACTGCATTCTTGTTGCTTCTAACCCGATGTACGGCGAACAGGCTCGCTCGGCTTTTGTGGAACGATTGAAGGCGCGGGCTATTGAACTAGGCGTTTTTGAAAACGCTCCGGAGCCTTACCTTACAGGCCGCTACCTGATGTCTCTCGGATTAAAACCAGGCAAGCAGTTTGGCGACCTGATTCGCGAAAGTTTTGAACTCCAACTAGACGGCAAACTGCAAGATGCAGAACAGGCAGAGACCTGGGCCAAGGCCAAACTAGGCCTTTAGTAGATACCCGCCTTTTAATTCCCGTTCAGTTTTGCAAGCAGCTCGGAGGCCTGAGTGACCTCGTTCAGTATTGTTAAGATAAGGGCCAAGGAAAAGAAAAATATTTGGCGCTTTTCAGACGGGATTTTTGAAACCTGATTCAAGATGATAAATACGAGAATCCAGTCGGTGACGTAGAACACCCTTTCGCCCGATGCATAGATTGTCGGGGAGAAAAACATCATGGCTTCGCAAAGGATGGCGACGGCGAAGAGGATTGTGCCTTTTGCACCAAGATGCTTGTGGATTAAAAACAGGGTGAATGCCGTTGCAGCAAACCACCAAGTCATAGCAAGGATGTTCATTGGGGTCGCTTGTGCAAGGCTAGGGAAAACTTCGGGTTTTACGGCAGGGTCGATGTAGTTGATACCCATGTCGGCAAGCGGGGTGATTCCTGCCAGCGGAAGGAGTGCTACTGCAGAAAATAGCGCAGCTGCTATGACAATCGGCTTGCTTTTGGAAACGGTGGAAAGAAGAGCCGTTATCCAGATGAGGACAAAGAAGATTTTGCCTTCGTTGGCGAAAGACGACAATAGCCATTGGGCCGAAATAAAGGCGTGCTCCCCGACGGAAAGTTCCTTGAAAGCGGGGAACCAGGTCTCTGTTTCGGCTGCGATCCTCAGGGAATTTCCGGGGGCGGTAAGGACAATGGCAAAAACGGCGAGCAAAACGGAGGACTCAACATATAGCAGAGAAGAAACAGTTTTCTTTTGAAGCTTGTTGAAGATGATTCCGCCTGCAAAGTAGGCCAACAAAAAAAATCCTATTTGTTCTATTGACGAAACAGCAAACAAGCCGAAGGGAATCGACGCAAGGATTTTTTTTGCGGAAACGGTGCCGGAAATAAAGCAGTCCAAGGTGAGGTAAATGCACAGGAGCGCGCTGACCAATGCCCAGGTGTAAAAGACGGAACCGTTGACCCAAACGGCGGCGTGCCCGAAGGTGACTACGTCCATCAGCAGGAATCCTGCGCAGGTCAAGAGAAAGAGGCGCAGGTCGCTCCATGTGGGTTTTGCACCGACATCGCCGGGATTAATCTTCTTGAAAATCAGGAACACGAGGGTCGGGAGCATGGTGACCATGAAGGCATTCGCCACCCGCCAGAACCAGATTCCTAGAGTAAAGGTGACGTAGATGGCAGTCTCTCCACCGATGCGGCCAGTCCAGGTCAGGTAACGTTCCTTGAGGTATTCAAGAAACGACATGCTCTTGACGCAGCTGTCAAAGAAGGCGTCGTCGCCGTCGGAATAATGGATTTTGCAGAAAACAGCAAAGGCCGTAAGAAAAATAACGCCGAGCGGGATGAGCTTTTTACACTTGGCTAGGCACATTCGCAGGCCCTATTTCCACTTGAACAGCCCCAGCAGCCCGAAGGGAACGGCGAACACGTTCATGGGCACCTGCATGATCTCGGTGACAGGGAGAGCTAGCAACAGCCGCTTGGAGTGGAGCTTCACGGCGGCGCAGGTGAGAAAAATCAAATCGCACAGGACTTTCACGCCCATGGGAACGGCAAACCAGGCGATAGGGAAGTCCGCGAAGGCCACCAAAAAAGGACTCACCAGAAGCCAGACCAAGAACGTGTAGATGAGAGAAAGCGCCAGCGTGTAAAGGTGGCTGTCGTACTTGGTGCCGTTGCTGCTCCAGCGTGCCCGCTGGAAGAACAGGGCCTTCAGGGAATCCACAGGGGCCGTGTCTATGAGGGCGTCGGCGCTCAGGTTGTAGCAGAACTCCACGTCCGGCTCCTTGATCATCTTGTGGATGAGCATGTCGTCGTCGCCGCTGGAAAGGTTCACCAGGTCGCCAAAACCGCCCACCTTGAAGAACAGGTCCTTCTTGTAGGCGAGGCATGCGGCGCTGGCCAGCATAGGGTGGCCCAGGCTGAATCCCGCGGCCTCAATGGAGGTGTAGGCCAGTGTCTCGAGCCTCTGGTACTGATGCACGGGGCTCCAGCCGCCGGTGTTCCGCTTTGGCCCCTGCACGATGGCGATATTCCCTTCGAACCTACCCGCCATGGAGGCAAGCCAGCGCTTGGTAGGCACGCAGTCGGCGTCCATAATCAGCAGGACTTCGCCGCGGGCTTCCTTGAAGCCAGCTTCCAGGGCCCGCTTCTTGGGGCTTTCTACCTTGGGGAGGTTCGGGTCCAGATGGATGGCGCGGAACTTGTCCCCGTGGGTCGTGACGAAATCGTCCAGGATTTTCCCCGTGGAATCGGTGGAGCGGTCATTGACGCAGATAATCTCGTACTGCCCTGCATATTCCTGGGCGGCCAGGGCGTCCAGGGTCCGCTGCAAGAATTCTTCTTCGTTTCGCATGGGGATGACCACGGAGACGTAGGGGGTGGAGCTCCCCTTGTGCCTGTGCGTGCGGATAATTCCCACGGTAAACGTGAGAATGGCAACCGCATAAATTGCGGTGAGCACGGTCAGGACAACGACGCTCAGCATGTGCCAAAATTTAGAAAAAAGCCTCGCGCCTCGAACCTCGTGCCTCGAACCTCAAGCCCCGACCTAATACTCGAAGGGAGTCCCTGAGTTATCGGCGATGTCATCCCTGGCCGTGAAGTCGAGGAAGGCACACCGTGCAACCTGCGTAACACTTCTTGAGACCCGCAGCCCTAGCCCCTAGATCCTAGCCCCTAATACCAGTCGGACTATGTCCTACGTTACGTCTATTTTTGTATCTTGTAGCCGTATGTTCAAGAAACTCCTTACCGCAGCCCTGGCCGCAGCCTCCCTCGCTTTTGCAGGGGAGCATTGGAACGTGGACCCGGGTGGCGTGACCATGAAGTTTCTTGCGCTGCAGGTTTCGCCGCGAACTGCCGCCATGGCGGGCGCAGGCGTTGCAGACCCCGCCAGGGCTTCTGAAGTGACTCGGAACCCGCTGGCCATGAGTGCCGTGGAATCCCCGGAGTTCGGCCTGAACCAGATTGTCTTTGACGGCATGGGTTCGGACCGTTTCATCAACGTTTATTACGGTCTTCCTTTTGCGGACAAATTCACTTTCTCGGCGGGCCTGGATTACCTCGGTTACGACGACATCGAAGGTCGCGACGAAAACGGTCTCGAGACAGGGGAGTATGGCGCCTACGCCTGGGCCGCACAGCTTGGCCTCGGTAGCCGTAATTCCGCCTTCAACTGGGGTGTTACCGCCCGCTTTGCAAGCCAGACCATCGAAGACGAAACGGCCTACGCCATCTTGGGCGACATCGGTGGCTCCTTCAAGGTGAACCGCTACATGGCTTTCGGTGCGAGCCTCACCAACGCGGGCTATGTGACCGCCTACGACAGCGAAGACGAATACGCTCCCATGGCGCTCCAGGCGGGCATCACGGGCATGATTCCCGTGACCGAAAGGTGGCGCATCCATGTTTCCGCCGACGCCTACCGTCGCGCCGATACCGAAATCCAGGGGCTGTTCGGGGCCGAAATCGCCTATGCCGAAACCCTGATGCTTCGTCTGGGAACATCGGTCCGCAAGGACGAAAGCGACGACTACTCTACAGGGGTCGCCTGCGGCCTTGGCGTGGTATTCGGCATGATTGTCTTCGATTACGGCTACTCCCCGCGCCTCGCCCTCGATGGCGGCAACCACCACATCGCCGTGGGCCTGCGGTTTTAACTCGCCACTTTCACCCGTCCCTTCTGCAGCTGGTAGCACAAGCTCCCGCGGCTAATCCCCAGTTTTTTCGCCGCCTTGCACTTGTTCCCCTTGCATAACAAAAGCGTTTCTTCGATGTCGGTGAAGGTCGGCTTCTTCTTCCGCTTTTTCAAGAAATCCGTCACGTAAATCGAACAGATATTTTTGTCGCAAAGTTTCGGTAGCGAAAACTCCTGGGTCAAGATTTCGGTAAGGGTCACGTCGTAGGGTTTCAGCACCGTATAGCGCTGCAGCACATTTTTCAGCTGGCGGACGTTCCCCGGCCAGGGGCAAGCCTTCAGCAGTTCCATCTCATCGGCCGTAAGGTCGCGCTGTTTGTTGCCGGAATCGCGACTTCTGGAATCTAGCCCGTTCACTTGGCTCCGGGCCTCCCGCCACAAGTCGTGGGCCACGTCGGCAAAATCCGGCCGTGAGCGCAGGGGCGGAATCTCCACAGGAAAAACGTTGATACGATAAAACAAATCCGCCCGGAAATTCCCGTCGGCGATTTCCTGTTTCAAGTTCCGGTTGGTGGCGCATATCAGGCGGAAGTTCACGGGAACGCTCTGGGCGCCTCCCACGGGCGTCACCGTTTTCTCCTGCAAAATGCGCAAAAGCTTGCTCTGGGTATCCATGGGCAGTTCCCCGATTTCGTCCAGAAAAAGCGTGCCCCCTTCTGCAGAGCGGACAAGCCCCAGCTTCTCGTCCACCGCTCCCGTAAACGCCCCCTTCACCGAACCCTCTAGGATACTCTCCGCAAGACTCTTCGGGATAGAACTGCAGTTCAGCGCCACGAAAGGCCCCTCCTTTCGCAGGCCGTGATTGTGGATAAAACGCGCGGCCACCTCTTTCCCGGCCCCCGATTCCCCCTGCAAGAGCACCGGGATGTTGGACAACGACGCGATTTCAAGCATTTTGTGTTGGTCTTTCATTATGCCCTCCGATGTAATAAACGGAGATGCGAAACTTTTTTTGAACCCGCTCCACGAATTTTTACAAAACCGCCCCCTTTTTTACAATTTGCAAACGATAGTTGCCTTTTGTGTCGGGGGAAGCCTCCCCCACCTCCCCACCACCTAAAGGTGGCCATGTACACTAAGGCCTTACCCAAAGGGCGTAACTCCACTAAGTGCTAAAGCACTAAGAGTCGTATAAAAGGCCAAGTGTCCAAAGGTCCCCTAGGTGGCTTCGCCCCCTAAAACCTCTTGTTCGTCTTGCGTTTTTTTTCTATATATGTGCCGCGCGGCGGTAAAACACCGTCGCAGACATAGACAAATAAACCAAGTGGCTGGCCAAATGGGTAGGCTTGGGCACGACAATCGCGAGGAAAGCGGTTGCGCTCGAAGCCGAGAGGTTTGGTGGCCCGAAAGGAAAAAATGAGTCAAAGAATCGTATGTAAGTTCGGCGGCAGCTCTGTCGCCGATGCAGGCCAGTTCAAGAAGATCAAGGCCATCGTTGAATCCGACAAGAACCGCAAGGTCATCGTCGTTTCCGCCCCCGGCAAGCGCAATCCTAAGGAAACCAAGCTTACCGACCTCCTCTACAGCACCTACGACCTCGCCTCCAAGGGCCTCGACTTTTCGACCCCGTGGAACCTGATCCGTCAGCGCTACGACGAAATCTGCAACGATCTCGGCCTCGGTGACAAGCTCACCGAAGACTTGGACAGCCTCGAAGACAAGCTCAAGAACCACCCCGAATCCGTCAGCACCGACTTCTTGGTAAGCCGTGGCGAATTCCTGTGCGCACGCCTCATGGCCAAGTACCTGGGCGCAAACTTCGTGGATACCTTCCCGCTGATCACCTTCGACGACAAGTACCGCATTACGCCGAAGACCTACGAAGACATCGCGAAGACCTTGTCTGACGAAAACCAGCTTTATGTGCTGCCGGGCTTCTACGGCAGCAACCTCCGTGGCGAAGTCAAGACCTTCAGCCGTGGCGGTTCCGACATCACGGGCGCTATCCTTGCCAACGGCATCGATGCCGCCAAGTACGAAAACTGGACCGACGTTTCGGGCATGCTCATGGCTGACCCGCGCATCGTCGAAAATCCGCTGCCGATCGAATACGTGAGCTACCGCGAAATCCGCGAACTCGCCTACTCCGGCGCTTCTGTGCTCCACGACGAATCTATCGCTCCGTGCCGCGCGAAGAAGATTCCTATCAACATCCGCAACACGAACCGCCCGCAGGATCCGGGTACCATCATCGGCCCCACTCCGGAAGAAGCGAAGCTCCCGATTACGGGTGTCGCCGGCCGCAAGGGCTTCTCGATGATCTACATCGAGAAGTCCATGATGAACAAGGAAGTCGGTTTCGGTCGCCGCGTGCTCGCCGTGCTCGAAAGCGAAGGCCTCTCCTACGAACTGTGCCCGAGCGCCATCGACTCCATGAGCATCGTGGTAGACTCCAAGGCTCTCGACGCCGTGCAGGACGTGGTTCTCGAAGACATCACGCAGCAGATGCGCCCCGACCGTATCAAGGTGTTCCCGGGTATCGCACTCATCGCGACAGTTGGTCATGGCATGACGAACAAGATCGGTGTAGCTGCAAAGCTCTTCACGGCTCTCGCAGACAACAAGGTCAACGTCCGCATCATCGACCAGGGTTCTTCGCAGATCAACATCATCACCGGTGTTGACGAAGCCGATACCGAGAAGGCCATCAAGGCCATCTACGGCGCCTTCGTGAAGTGACGTTCGCAATGCGAACATCATCCTCGCGTAGGATTCAATAAAAAAAGGCTCGGTATAAACCGAGTCTTTTTTAGTAGCGGGGGCAGGACTTGAACGCTGCGACCTTTGGGTTATGAGCCCAACGAGCTACCAACTGCTCCACCCCGCGTCGAGGTATGCCCATATTTAGTAAATTTCGCCGTTTTTGTCAAGTTTTATGGGTGAATCCTCTGAGAAAATGGCTTTTTTACGCGAAAAAAAGAGGTTTCGCTGGCGTCACCAGATGGGAATGATTATTTTTGGGATAGATGGAAAGGACGATTCAACAGTCGCGCATTCTCTTTCTTGATACCGGCCCGCTGGTTCGGCTTTTGCAGATGCATCCGGATTTTTACCCGACGGTGTCTGACATTTTAGACATGGTGTACGAAAAGAACATTCAGGTTCTCGTTTCGCCTGTAACCTTATTTGAGTTAAGCTGTAAAGCGTTTGCCAGTGGGGAAGGCGTACTTGCCCGCCAGTACCGTGAGTTCTTTGAAAATTCAGCGAATGTGAAGGTCTGCCCGGTCAATGCGGAAATTTCGGTAAAGGCCGCGGAGCTCTATGCCGCCTCGCAAAAGACGAACCACAAGATTACCGAAGCGGAGTCCATGCGCCTTGCAACCGCTTTCGTGAATGGAGCCGACTGCATCCTCACCGAATGCGCGAACTTCCGTAGCCTCACGGACTCCCTCGTCGTGACCCTGGACGAACTTTAATTTCTTTGCATCCTTTTTACTGGAAATTCGCCTGAAACTAACAATTCTAGTAACTAGTAACTAGTAACTAGTAACTCAAATAACTATCTTTTCCCCGTAAAAAATCGGAGAAATCATGCCTAACTATTGTCCTGTTATCGGTCTTGAAATCCATTGTCAGCTCGCAACTAAAACCAAGATGTTCTGCGGCTGCGAAATCGAAGTGAATACGACCCCGAACAAGCACGTTTGCCCTGTTTGCCTCGGTATGCCGGGTGCCATGCCCGTGCCGAACAAGAAGGCGGTGGAATACGCCATTCGCTTAGGGCTAGCCCTGAATTGCGAAATCGACCTGAACGCGATGTGGACCCGCAAGAACTACTTCTACCCGGACCTGCCGAAGGGCTACCAGATTACCCAGACGGGCGGACTTCCGGTCTATGACCACCCGATCTGCAAGAACGGCTGGCTCGAAATCGTCAAGGAAGACGGCACCAAGAAGCGCGTGGGTATTACCCGTATTCACATGGAAGAAGACGCCGGTAAGCTCATCCACGACATGAGCCCCACCGATTCCCACTTCGACGCGAACCGCTGCGGTACGCCGCTCTGCGAAATCGTGACCGAACCGGATATCCGTAGCCCCGAAGAAGCCGTGCTCGTGCTGAAGAAGATCAAGCAGACGCTCGAATACACCCGCGTTTCCAACGCCAACATGGAAAACGGCAACATGCGCTGCGACGGCAACATTTCCCTGCGTGCCAGCGAAGACGCTCCGTTCGGTATCCGCGCCGAAATCAAGAACTTGAACAGCTTTACGAACCTCGAAAAGGCTCTCTACTGCGAAATGAACCTGCAGGCCTCGACGCTCGATGCCGGCAAGGAAGTTGAACAGTGCACCAAGCGTTACGACCCCAACGCGGACAAGACCATCGTCATCCGCTCCAAGGAAGACGCTCACGACTACAAGTACTTCCCGGAACCGGACATGGTCCGCCTCGTGACCGACCCGGCCTTTGTGGAAGAAATCCGCCGCACGCTTCCGGAACTGCCGGATGCCCGCCGCAAGCGCTTCATGGACGACTTCGGCGTTTCGGAATACGACGCCATGGTGCTGACCGAAGACCGCGACGTGAGCGAATGGTACGACACCGCCGCCAAGAACTGCAAGAACGGCAAGGTGCTCGCCAACTGGGTGATTACCGAACTTTTGGCCAAGGTGAAGGAACTCGAAGGCGGTCTCTCCGCCCTCAAGATCAAGCCCGAAGACCTCTGCAAACTCGTGAACCTCATCGCCGACAATACCATCAACGGAAAAATTGCAAAGACCGTCTTCGCCGAGATGTTCGAGACCGGCAAGGATCCCGAAGCCATCGTGAAGGAAAAGGGCCTTGTGCAGGTGACCGACACCGGTGCTATCGAAGAAGTGGTCCGCGCTGTCTGTGCCGAAAATGCTGCCCAGTTTGCCGAATTCAAGGCTGGCAAGGTTGCTCTGAAGGGCTTCTTGGTCGGTATGACCATGCGCAAGTCCGGTGGCAAGGCCAACCCGGGCCTCGTGAACCAGATCCTCGATAAGCTCGCGAAGGAAGGGTAGGGGTTCTGGGCTGTGGGGTCGCTCGTTTCACTCGCTCTGAGCGATGAGGTTGAGATGTCGAACAATACATCTTTTTTCCCTCATACCCCAGAGTGCCGTAGGCACGACCCCATACCTCAAAGGCGCAAAGCGCCGGCCTCACACCTCATACCCCGTGCCCTTTGCATTTTTCTTTTGCTTTTTGTCCTTGCACTCCCGGCCGCTGCAGCCGATATGCCCAACAAGTGCGATAGCCTGCGGGTGAACACCCTGAACATGACCCAAGAAGAAATCGAGCAGATTTGCGGAATCGATTCCACGAAACTGGCCGAAGGGCCGACTCTCCAGGAGCTCAACGAAGAGAATCCGACTTACGTCAAACGCGAGTACGACCATAGGCAACAGGTCATTGTCGGGAGCGTCATTATGCTTTGTGTCGCCGTCGCCATGGTCCTGATGAACAATTACAATCCAAAAAGGTAAATAGGTATTAGGTGTTAGGTATTAGGCAAAGAATCGCAGCTTCGCTGCACGAAACAAACACACACAGTGTGAGTTTCTTTGTTAAAACCTGTATCTTAAGACCTATCACCTAAAACCTACAACCTATAACCTAAAACCTCACTATGTCCTACACAGACGAAGCAAAACAGAATTTCAAGGCCCTCTCCAATAACCCCTATCCCGGTCGTGGCATTATCCTCGGCGAAAGCGCCGACGGCAAGTCCTACGTGCAGGTGTACTGGATCATGGGCCGTAGCGTGAACAGCCGTAACCGCGTGTTCGAAATTGAACCCAAGACCGGCTTCATGAAGACGAAGGCCTTCGACGAATCGAAGCTCACGGACCCGCACCTGATTATCTACTACCCGGCACGCCACACTGCCGACGTCCAGATTATCACCAACGGCGACCAGACCGACACGATTTATGACGCTATCAAGCTCGGCGGCACCTTCGAAAGCGCCCTCCGCACGCGCCAGTACGAAGACGACGCCCCGAACTTCACGCCGCGCATCTCGGGTATCCACTACAAGAACGCAAGCCCCGCTGTTTACAAGCTCTCGATTCTCAAGAGCCGTAACAACAGCGAAGAAGCCGGTTGCGAGCGCATGACGTTCGAATACGAGAAGGCCCTGCCGGGTCTCGGTCACTTCATCAGCACCTACGAAACCGACGGCAGCCCGATTCCTAGCTTCAACGGCTTCCCGAAACTGATGCCGATTTTCGACAACGCCGAAGACACGCTCAAAAAATACTGGGCAGCCCTGAACAAGGACAACAAGGTGTCGCTCATGGTCAAGTGGATTGACAAGAAGACCTTCAAGGCCAAGACCTTGATCGTGAATAAGAACAAGTAGCAAGTCGGGAATATACTATCCCGCGTCATCGGCAACGGCATTGCTGAAATAGCCGAAAGAATGAAAAACGACCCGGAATCATCCGGGCCGTTTGCTTTTAGAGAGGAACTTTTTGAAGCGACGGTCTTATCGCGAAACCTAGTGTGTCACGACAATCCGTCGAGTGGCATCGCCCTGGACCTTCAGGAAGTAACTTCCGCCGGCAACTGCTTCCAGGGATACCGTTTCGCCCCTGGAGGCGCGTCCCGCCATCACCTTCTTGCCCTTCAGGTCAAAGACTCCGTAGGCCACATTCTCGCCTTCCACAACCGTGAAGCTCAGGTTCTTGTCGCCCATGGCGATCTTCGAGACCTTCGCGAATGCAGGCGCCGAACGCTGGGCGACATCGCCATCAGACGGAGCGGCAGATTTCTGGAGGGCCACCACCGGTTCCGTTTTCCCGTAGGTTCCGGTCGCCAGCTTGTACAAGAAGTCGAAAGCCTTGTCCTGCACGCTGTCGGCAAACACGATCTCGCTGCCGTCTTCTGCGGTACGGGTGCTGTTGTAGAACTCGTGCTTGAGACCGTAGCCCACCGGGTTGTAGAATTCGTGGGCCACGCCCCTTGCCGTCAGGGCAGAATCAATGGCGTAGCTTCCGTAAATGGTGGGGGTCTCGATTTGGAACTTGAAGGCCTTTGCAAAGGCGCTGTACTTTTCGGGCACCGCTTCGGCAACCATCTTGTCCGGCTTGGATATGGCGTGTCCCACGTTGTAGGGCATCACGTAGTCGGAATCCCCGTGAGCGAGGAACACCGGGACATCGCTATTCTTCACGAGATCGATATCGTGGATGCCTCCCCAGAGGGCCACCACGCCGTCGGCAGTGCCCCTATAGTCCCTTGCGCCATACTGATTCAGTTTGCCCCATGGGACATTTTCCTTCTTGTTGTCTTTCACAACAAACTGCGACGTGGAATCGATGTAAGAGGGGAAATCCCTTTTGCTCAGGGCATAGATGTTTTCAAGAGCCATCATGGCGCCTGCGCTGTTGCCCAGCACGTAAATCTTGCTGGGGTTGATTCTCAGTGCCTTTGCGTTCAGTCTCAGGTAACGGATGGCCGCATGCAGGTCCTGCACGCTCCTATAGACCGTGCGGGCGAAACTTGCGCTGTCGATGCGGAACGGATTGCCGCTGCCCGTCATGACCACGCCCTTGCGGTATTCCAGGGACGCCGTCACAAAACCGCGAGCGGCGAGGGAATCCGCGTAGGCAACGGATTTCTGGTCAAAGTCGTCCTTGGACGAGGCCACGAAAGCCCCGCCGTGGCAAATCACCACCGCCGCCCTGTCTGTACCATTGTCGTTCACAGGTTCGTAGATATCCATCACGACAGGCTCCATCACCACCTGTTCCGACTCGTAGAGGTGCAGCATGTTCTTTTCCATCTTGAAAGACACCATCAATTCGGAGAGGATATTGTAGTTGCTCTTGTCCATGGTCGGAACGTCGTAGGCGACGGTCACGGTCCTTGCGTCGCTGACATCGAAAAGGCGGTCTTTGTAACGCACGCCGTCGGCGGCAAAGACGCTGGTCATCCCCATGATTGCTGCTATAATGATTTGGGTCTTCATGATGTTATCCTCTCTTTTTAATTCTTTTATACCCATAATATATTTTCAGAAATTAATATTGTCCAATATATTATTTCTTGGTTTTTTATCAATAAATTTGATTAGATGGCCGAAAAACTGGAAATTTGGGGCATGTGGGCAAGGTAATCCTACAAAAGAGCGTATATTTATGTGTGTAGCGTTATAAGCAGACGCCAAAAAAGGAGAAGTTTATGGAAATGAAGTTTTGCCAAAGCTGTGGCATGCCGCTTTCTTCAGAAGTCTTGGGCACAAACGCCGATGGTAGCAAGAACGAAGAATACTGTGTCTATTGCTACAAAGGTGGCGCGTTCACCAACGACTGCACGATGGACGAGATGATAGAATTCTGCTCCAAGTTTGTGGACGAGTTCAACAAGAACACGGGCAAGAGCCTGACCCGCGAAGAATACAAGGTAGAACTTCGCAAGTACTTCCCGACTCTCAAGCGTTGGAAATCTGTATAAGGGGAAAATATGCAATCTGTAAATACAAATATTGACGTACGTTATTCCTCCAGGAAAGACCGCGCTGCTGCATGGCTCTTGGCGTTTGTCGGCATTGTCGGTGCTTTTGACTTTTATATGAGGCATCCCGTAAAGGGGGGTGTCAAACTGGGGCTTGTGATAGTGTCATCTGTATGTGCATGCTTCGACGGAGTCCTTTCTTTTCTTGGTTATGGAATTGATGTTGTATGGATTTGGAATGTATGGGACATGTTCCTGCTTTCAAGAGGACGTTATCGAGATGGAAACGGATGCCTCGTAAAGAAAGAAACCAGGGACGCCACGATCCTGTTCTGGCTTGCTATTGTGTTGCCAATCGCTCTTGTTGTATTTCTCTTTGTTGGAATTCTAACCGGAACGTTGCGATTACCAGTCGCGTAAAAAGGTTGCTTTTATACTGTCATGCGTCACACCCTGCTTTTCGCTCTTTCTCTCACCGTTTTTCTGGTTGCTTGCGGCCAGAGTTTTACCGATCCCCGTGATGGTCAGGCTTACAAAATTGTGCAAATCGGTAATTTGACCTGGTTTGCTCAAAACCTGAACTATGAAGTTGATGGCAGTGTTTGCCCCGAGGGAGATAGCCGCAACTGCGACAAGTATGGTCGGCTTTACACCTGGGAGGTTGCGCAAAATGTTTGCCCCGAAGGTTGGCTACTTCCCGACAGCTCGGACCTTGCAAAGCTTGTGGTGCAGGCGGGCGGTTTGGCTCAGGCTGGTGATGCCCTCAAGGCCACCGCCGGTTGGTTCAAGAAGGGGAACGGCTCCGACGCGTTCGGTTTCAGGGCGCTCCCTGCCGGCTTTCGTAGTGTTGAAGGTGCTTACGACGGTATTGGCGGCTACGCCTATTTCTGGAGCGCCACCGAAACTTTGGACGGACTTGCCTACTACTTGTTCCTGGATTTTTCCAGCAAGGCCGCAGGCCTGAACGCTTTTGGCAAGGGTGATTTCCGCTCTGTCCGGTGCATCAAAAAACCGTAAAGGGCTATATTTACCGTACCATGATTTACACCTTTCTCGCGCGGCTTTTTTCTTATGTTCTTTTCGGGGCTCTGCTCCTGTTGAACTGGAAACGCTCCACGGTCTGCGCGAACTACAAGGTGGCCCGCAAGTGGAATCCTGCTGTGGCACGGGCCAAGTTTCCGCTTTTTTATGAACGGCTCTTGTGCAATTTGGCCAGGCACGCGGGGGAGTTGCTTTTCTGTTTCCCCCTGTTCAAGAGGCTCCCTCGTGAGTTGCTCGCTTACCCGTACAGCCTTGGCGGTATCCGTTTCGAAATCGCTCACGATGCCGAAACCGTACTTCAAGAAATGCGCAAGGGCGGTATTTTCCTGACGGCCCATTACGGAAACTACGAGGCCATGGGCCCTTGGCTTTGCAGCCTCGGTATCCCTCTTGCGGCAAGTTATATTCCCGTGAAACCCGGCTGGCTTAACAATATTCTAGAAAACCGTATTCGTGCCGTAGGCGGCAAGACCTATTCCGTAAATGCCAAGTCCCCGAGGGAATTCTTGCGCCTGCTGCAAGACGGGCGGCTTTTCTGTCTGCTGGCCGACCAGGACAGCCGCATTCCCAGTGCTCAGTCCGGTACATTTTTTGGTATTCCCGCCCACATGAACCCCCTGCCGGATTTTCTGCTGAAACATCGTCCCGAAACACCGCTTTATATCTGCTGGATCGAAGAACCTGACCTAAGGACAAAACGCTTTCATGCCGAAAAGCTGCGGGTAGGGGAGGGGGAGACCGTCATCGAGGCCTTCAACCGCTGGCTGGAATCCCGCATTGCAAAAGAACCCGCCCTGTGGTACGGTTTTGCCCACCGACGATTCTACAGCACAACGCCAGAAATTTACAACTGAGATACACCAATACCATTCCATCTTTCTAATTTATGGGAAAATGTTGAAACAGTCTCTTAACTTGTCCTCCCATGGTTGTCTATATCAAATCCTACATCTCAAGCGGATCCTCGCCTGCGCGAGGATGACATCTTGAAACAAACACTTCACACCCCACATTCCACATTTCACATCTCCCTAGATCCCAACCACTAATCACTAACCACTAACCCCTAGATCCTAGCCCCTAACCCCTAACCAATGAACAAAGCCGCCATCATCGTTGCCGTATCCATGCTCCTGAGCCGTGTCCTCGGGATTTTTCGCGAGATGCTCTTGGCCCATGCGGCGGGCGTGTCCCTAGAGAAGAACGCCCTGGACCTGGCTTTCATGGTTCCGGACATCTTGAACCATGTGGTAAGTACCGGATTCCTGTCCATTATCTTTATCCCGATTTTTACGGGCTACAAGGTGGCCGGCGACGAGAGGGGAGGCTGGAAATTCTTCAGCAACGTGCTGAACACCTTCGGCATTGCCCTCTTGATTCTCGTAGTTCCCGCCTTCATCTGGATGAAGGAACTTTTGCAGTTGTTGACCGTCGATGGCGCTACGCCGGAACTTATCGAGCGCGCCACCTACTACGGCCGTATCATCTTGCCTGGCCAGATTTTCATTTTCGTGGGGAGTATCCTGGTGGCGGTGCAGCATACCCGCAAGCAGTTCCTGGTGCCCTCCCTCACGGGATTAATTTATAACGTGGCCATTGTGGGTGGAGGTGCTGCTGGAATTGCGCTCAGTAAGTACACCGGCACGGATTTCGGCCTAGAGGGCTTTGCCTGGGGTGTGCCGGTGGGCGCCTTTATCGGCTTCTTTGCACTGCAAATATTCGGCGCCCGGATTGGCGGTGTTCGCTACGAATTTATCGTCCAGCCTACTCACCCGGACATCGTGCGCTATTTCAAGATGATGCTCCCCATGTCCCTTGGCGTAGGTTCCATGTTCGGCCTGGAATTTATCATCCGTAGCTTCGGCGCGAATTTCGGCCCCGAAGGTATTTCCAGCCTCAACTACGCCTACCGCGTTATGTACACGCTGGTGGCGGTGTTCGGCTTTTCTGTTTCTGTCACTAGTTATCCCGACATGGCTCGCCTAGTCAAGGAGGGCGACATCGCGAGCCTGAACCGGAAAATCTGGAAAAGCCTCTCCCGCATGTTCTGCATCTTGATCCCGGCGGTGGTCGCCGTGTGGGCCCTCAGTTTCCCTGCGGTGCGTATCCTCTTTGAACGTGGCGCCTTCCATCGCGAAACTACCGAAGCCATTGCCGAAATCCTCCGCTGGTACTTGCCCGTGAGCCTCGGGCTATGCCTCCAGGCGGTGCTGGTCCGCAGTTTCTATGCCTGCGAACGCATGTGGGTGCCCACGCTTCTCAACACGGGCATCTTTGCCGCTACCATTCCCGCCTACATTGTGCTGGGTGCTCCCGAGCTAGGGCTTGGCATCAGGAGCGTTCCCATTATCGGCGCGACAGGCGCTATACTCCAGGTGCTCGCCATGATTTTGATGTGGGCGAAAAAGAACGGCACCGACGGCATGGGGGCGGCCCTCATGAATATGCTCCGGGCGTTGTTTACCTTCGCCATCATGATTGGGGTTGCGGTTGGTTTGGACCATGTCTCCGGCAGTTTTGTCCGTAGCGCAAACCTTATCGTTCTCGTGGCCTACAGCTGTGCCGCAGGTGTCCTGCTGTTCGTGCTCACGCTCATTATCCAGCGGTATCTCGGCAGCAAAGACGCCAGGGACATTCTGAATGAACTCCTTGGCAAGGTACTCCGCAAGCTTCATCTCGCTTAAGTCAATCAATGCAAAAAAGCCCGGAACTTTAAGCCCGGGCCTTGAACTTGATGTTTTGTCCAATTAGTAGTTCTGGTAGCTGGGCGCGCTCGAAAGATTCGGGCTGGTATTGATGGTAGACGTGTACTTGTCCACCAGGTATTGCGGGCATTCCACTTCCTTGAACAGGGTAACAGGATTGTTCGCGGCTTCGAACCAATTCACGAACCACATGCACCCGTCGTATAATGTCTCGTTCGTCTCTTTAAAAACGCTCTTGCACTGCTGCGCAACGCAGTCCTTGAACTGGGCGACACTTGCGTCTGCGCCAAGCCTGTTTTCACAGGTCGTGTAGAAACCACCGTATCCCTCGCCCAGCTCGGATTTGGAAACGCCAATCTGCTTGCTCAGGGCGTCAAATGCACCAACGCCGCCGCCAGGAATCATGATGTCGAACTGGCCGCTTCCAACGTCATAACCTACGTTGGATGCCATAATGATAAGGGTCTTGTTCACCAGGAGCTTATGGGCGGGCTTGTCTCCGTACTTTCCTTCTCCGGTAAATTGAATCTGGTAGCACTTGCCGCAGGTGCTTTGTTCGTTTGCTCCTGGTGCGGCACCGAATGCGTAGGCCAGGGTGTCGTTCACTGTCACAGGAATCATGTCTACGCAGGTGTAGGCTCCTCCTCCGTCACAGGAACTTTTGGTTCCCTGGATCCATGTTCCGTCTTCGCTCTTGGTAAATGCGGGGATTTCTTCGCCCTTGATGCTGCAGCTGCGGGCAATGCGGTAGGGGTTTGCGTTCTGGTTTACTTTTTCGGGCCAAGAGCAGTGGGGCTTACAGGCGTCCCAATAACGCGTGGCAAATCCGCGAGTGACTCCGGCTCCGCCGTTGGACAATTTTCCGTAATTTGCTATCGGGTAGTCGCTGGCATCCACCTTTTCGGTCTGCTGAGGGTTGCTGCTGTTAGAGGATGTGGTTTTGGTTGAATCACCAGAAGGCGTTGTTTGATCGCTTGTTTTGGTTTCTTCACAAGTGTCGCCGCAGGTCGTGACGGGTGTGGGGGAGTCGCTACTGCATCCTCCCAAGAGAGCAAGACCAGAAATTAAAACGAGTCCGCTCAAAAAAGCAGTACGCATAAAACACTTCCTTTAAGTTTTTCCCATCCTTGATAATAAGATAGTTATGTAGCCAAGCATTTTGAATATCGGGGAATGAAAAAAGATTTTTATGCCAAACCGAATGTAAACTTTGTAAAATTTTCACTTTGTAAACATCTTTTTACAAAAAATTTAGCGTCAATTCACAATTGTTGCCTAATTCACAACCATAAGTTTAATATTTGTTGGTAAGTTGTTGGATTTAGGCCGTGACAATGCTAAAATTGCCGTTTTCTTGTAAAATTCGCCGTTTCCCGCTCATAACAACTTTGTGAATAACATTGACGTCCATTACGGTAAGGACCATGGGGCTTGAACCCCAAAATTCCCCGTTTTTGCAAAAAATCAAAGAAAAATGCTTGCAATTATTTCTTGATTTACTAAATTTGTGGCTCAATTTCGGCGAGTACCGCTTCCTATGCTCTCCGAAGTAACGGAAGTCCTTGAGGCTTCTTGACTTGAAGCGATAAACCTTCTGCTGAAGAAGAGGAATAAAATGGCAAAAGAACATTTTGATAGAAGCAAGCCGCACTGCAACATCGGCACCATCGGCCACGTTGACCACGGCAAGACCACCCTGACCGCTGCAATCTGCACGACCCTCGCAGCCCGCGGTCTCGCTGCCGCCAAGCGTTTCGACGAAATCGACAACGCTCCCGAAGAAAAGGCCCGCGGTATCACGATCAACACCTCCCACGTGGAATACACCACTGCCAACCGTCACTACGCTCACGTCGACTGCCCGGGGCACGCCGACTACGTCAAGAACATGGTGACCGGTGCTGCCCAGATGGACGGCGCTATCCTCGTTGTTGCTGCTACTGACGGCCCCATGCCTCAGACTCGTGAACACATTCTGCTCGCCCACCAGGTTGGCGTGCCCAAGATCGTTGTGTTCATGAACAAGGTTGACATGGTTGACGATCCTGAACTTCTGGACCTCGTCGAAATGGAAGTTCGTGAACTTCTGTCCAAGTACGAATTTGACGGCGACAACACCCCGATCATCCGCGGTTCCGCCCTCAAGGCCCTGGAAGGCGACGCAGCCTACCAGGACAAGATCATGGAACTCATGGACGCCTGCGACTCCTACATCCCGCTGCCCGCCCGCGAGACCGACAAGCCCTTCCTCATGCCTATCGAAGACGTGTTCACCATCACCGGTCGTGGCACCGTTGCTACTGGTCGTATCGAACGCGGCGTTGTGCACCTGAACGACAAGGTGGAACGCGTTGGCCTCGGTGAGACCACCGAATACGTGGTTACCGGCGTGGAAATGTTCCGCAAGCTTTTGGACGACGCCCAGGCTGGCGACAACGTTGGCCTGCTCCTCCGCGGCGCCGAAAAGAAGGACGTGAGCCGCGGCCAGGTTCTCGCCGCCCCGAAGTCCGTGACCCCGCACACCGAGTTCAAGGCAGAAATCTACGTTCTGACCAAGGACGAAGGCGGCCGCCAC
>CACXMH010000003.1 GCA_902768715.1 Fibrobacter succinogenes
GAGTTTCCGCATGCGGTAACGGGTCGGACCTGTAGTAAATGTTCTCACCTGCATAAAACTCGTAATCCGGAGCTACCGCTTGTTTTTTGACCGAGATGTGTGTTTCCCGAGAGAACAGTCGAACAAAGTGAATCTGTTCTCAAGGGAAAATACACATCGAGGGAAAGATTTGTTAAAAGAATTCCCCGACCGAGATGATAGCAGATCCCCGACCAAGTCGGGGATGACGAGGGTGGGCGCGGGGATGACGAGGGTGGGCGCGGGGATGACGAGGGTGGGCGCGGGGATGACGAAGAAGGATTTGCTTTTGTACAAACTAATTCTATTGATTCCGGGTATGCACGGTTGTGGTTACCGAGTGCATTTTGGACAAAAAAATTTCGGGTCGGCTATGCCGACCCGTTTTTTTGACACTAGGTCCAAGGACGTGTCTTGTAACCTGCGGACCTAATACCTACAACCTATAACCTAGTCCTTTAGGCAACGAACAGAAAAAGCCTTGTACTTATCGTTTTCACCTACCCACGCTTCATCGGTAGCGTGGCTCAGTCCCATGTGGTACGCAAGGACACCATCGGACTCCGTAGAACTCCAGAAATATGCGAGAAGCCCCTCATAGTCGTACGCACTTTCCATTCCATAGGCAACCCTGAAACCGACAGCGAGCGCCGTAAAGGAATAGTCGTCAAAGCCATTACCACTACCACTCCAGCCCGTGGAGGATTTAAGCTCAATGCCCGCCGTTGATGAGCCTCCTACAACCGTAAGCAAGGCATTCCATTCCGCTTGGCTGGGCAGATGCCAGCCCTTGGGGCATACTCCACGGATATCACCAGTACCCAGGTCGCATTCATATCCGTAACCACATTCATCCTCAGATTTTCCAACCGCCGCAGCCCACTTGTACAGGCGACCATAGGAGTCACAATTTTCCGATTCATCACCGTAACACCAGCTGCTATCCGTCTCAAGGTTCAAGTTCTCCGCCATCCACACCTGGTCGCCGATTTTCACGGTTTTGTAGGTCTGTCCGTCGCGCAGGTCCGTCAGGGTGTTGGCCATGGCGTCGTAAACGCTGGAGTCGCTAGTGGAAGCGGTACAGCCTGCCCCCAGCGTTCCACCAAATACGCTCTCACAAAGCTCTGTCAATTGCGCAGCCTCGTCGCTTCCGACAGGGTATTCCACGCATTCACCCATGACGCCAGGGATATCGCAAGAAACCATTTCTCCAGAGACGCTTGCGGATGAACCCTCCACGCCTTCGGAGCCGCTGGAGTCCGGCTCTTCGGAAGCGCTGGACTTGCCTTCGTCAGTTTCGTCAGAGCTCGACGAGCCGTCCGAGCCTTCGGACGCATCAACCCACTCGCCATCTTCGCAGACCATGGTGGCCTCGGTTTCCTCGACAAATACAACCGTGCCCTCTTTCCTCTTGGTGCACCTGGGAAGGTCCTCTTCCGTATCGTAACCCGAGATTTCCTTGGCCCATTCACCATCGACGCAAACGAAATTGCCATCTACTGTCTTGGCCTTTTCACCTTCGCGTTTTTTGCTGCACCTGGGGAGGTCTTCCTCGGAGTCGTAAACCGGCTCTTCTGCGGTCCACCTGCCGCCCGTGCACACGAAATTGCCCTCATCCAAGGTTGCCTTTAGTCCTTCGCGGTTCTTGGTGCAGTTGGGCAGGTCTTCCTTGGTTTCGGCGACAATCCCCTCTTCGGTCTCGGTGTATGTCGGTGTATTGGCGGCATTGCCAGAAGATTCGCCGCAGGCGGACAGCAGCGCGGCGCACAGGGCCGCGAACGAAAGTTCAAGGAAAAGCTTTTTCATGTCCAATCCTTTTTTTCGAGAAGGTTGTTTGTCTGTAATCTATATAAAATTTTCGGAAATGCCAAATGAAGGGGCTGCGAAATGCGGGGAAAAAGGGGAGATCCCCGACCAAGTCGGGGATGACAAGGAAGGATGCGGGGAAGACATCTCGGAGGAAACTCGCAGGGACTAACAGTCACAAGAGTTTCCGCCAGCAATAACAGGTCGGACCTGTAGTAAATTTTCGCACCTGCAAAAATTCGTAGTCCAGAACCACCGCTTGTTTTTTGACCGAGATGTGTGCTTCCCGAGAGAACAGTCGAACGAAATGATTCTGTTCTCGAGGGAAGATACACATCGAGGGAAAGATTTGTTAAAAGAGTTCCCCGACAAGATGATAGTGGATCCTCGCCTACGCGAGGATGACGAAGAAGGAGGCGCGAGGATGACAAGGAAGGATGCGGGGAGGACAAGCTAAGGTGCAGTGATGACATGCAAAGCGTCTTCGGAGTCAAGGTTAATTTGTGTAGAATCAACCTGTCTAGAAAACCAGGTGATTTGACGTTTGGCGTAGTTTCGGGTCTGCCGCTTTACTTTGTCCAAAACAATCTGAATCTCGGAGTCGTCTTTTGCGGCAAGGAGTTCGCAGTAGCCCAGACTTTGCCACGCCGGAGCCGCAAGCGGAACCCTTTGCGCCAGCGAATGGATTTCTTGCAGCCAGCCGTCGCGGACCATCTGATTAACACGTTCGTTTATGCGGGCGTAGAGATTCTCGCGGCTACGGTTGAGAAAATAGACGGGAATATTCCCGATGCCGCCGGAGCGTTCCAGCTTCCACTCCGAAAGCTTGCGGCCCGTGCCATGGTAAACCTCCAGAATCCGGACAATGCGGTGCCTGTTGTTTTCGTCGGCACATTCCATAGATTCGGGATCCACCTTCCGGGCCTCGTCGCAGAGCCACGGGAGTCCGAATTTTTCGCATTCCGCCTCCAAGGACTCCCGTACGCAACCGTCAATGGCGGGAATTTTCGGAAGCCCAAGCATCAACGCCTGCAGGTAAAGCCCTGTGCCACCCACCAAGATGTAATTCTTCTGCGGGTTCGCCTCAAGAAGTGCCCGGACATCGTTACAGAAATCCCCGGCGGAATAGACCCGGCTAGGTTCGCAGAAGTTTATCAGGTGGTGGTTTACCCTCTGCATCTCGAGCACCGACGGCTGTGCCGTGCCAATAGCGAAGCCCCGGTATATCTGGCGGGAATCCACACCGATGATTTCGGCACGGTAACGCTCCGCAAGTTCAAGGGAAAGTTTTGACTTTCCGACTCCAGTGGGGCCACAGAGGGCAAAGAGAACAGGCATACGGTTTTAATTTAGCTATCTTTCCCAAGCGATGAAAAAGCTGAAGCACGTTCTTGCCATCTTTATTGTCCTTGGGATTATCTCCGGGGCAGCATTCGTGCTGCAAGAAACCAGCATTGGCGAAAAACTTTTCAACTGGGATTCCGCCGCTGTCGCCACCCCGGACACTACCGCCGCCGTGCAGGACACCACACCCTTCGTAGAAAAACTAAAGAACCACCTGGAAGTGGTGCAGACACAAAAGTCCAGAAAGAAACGAGAAATCTGGGTGCTGGGGAACGGACGGACCATCACCCACTACCTGCTGCAGGCACAAAGGTTCTTGCGGAAAAACGGCGGCGAAGTGCTGTACATGGAAGAGCTCCACGGAGACCCCACGGTTTTCCAGTCGGCCAATCTAGATGCCCTGACCCCAGAAGGCGACACGCTGAAACTCACCCTGAACGTTTCGGACAACATTTTCAAGAACAACGCCTCTTACCTGTCCATCGCGTTCCAAGTGACAGGACTTACGCCCGAGCTGATCGTGGCCCTGAATGAACTCACCTTCCCCTACGACCTGATGGTCACGCCCTTCGGCATGGCGGAAACATTTTTCCCCGACCTGGACCGCGTAAAGAACAAGGAACTGGTCATCTGGCTTTTGATGGAATCTACCAGTCTGGATTCCAGACACAACCGCTACCGTCCGGTGCGCATCCACCACACGGAACAGCAGATCGAGTCCGTTATCCAGGAGGCAAAGACCCTGGTGCCAAACGCCAAGGGAATCGCCACCCGCTTTGCAGAACAGGCAGTAGAACACCGGCAGCTTTTGCAAGCCACCCTGGAACCCGCCAAAGAAAACGGGCTCTGGTTCCTGGACCTGTCCATGAACGCAAAATCCAAGGTGCGGGAGACCTGCAAGGATTTGTCCATGGCCTGCAAGACGGCAACCCCCTACAACCCCTCCAACAGCGCCCTGGACGACTACATCAAGCGTAAACTGAAGGCGGCCGCCAAGAGCGGCATGTCCACCATCATCATCCCGCTGAGCGAAGCCAACATCGCCAAGGTGAAGTCCATCGACGCAAAAGCGGCGGCCCAGGGCACCACCATCGTAAATTTATCTACCTTTATGAAGTATTGACAAGGAGAACGCCATGACCGTAAAACTGGGTGTGAACATCGACCATATCGCCACCATCCGCGAAGCCCGCAAGATCAGGGAACCGGACCCCGTCACGGCGGCACTGGTCGCAGAACTCGCCGGCTGCATGGGCATTACCGCCCACCTGCGCGAAGACAAGCGCCACATCCAGGACCGCGACGTTCGCCTGTTGCGCGGCATGGTCACCACCAAGTTGAACCTGAAAATCTCCCCCACGGCCGAAATGTTGCAGTTTGCCACCAACGTGCAGCCCGACATGGTGACCCTGGTCCAGGAGAACCACCAGGAAATCACCATCGAAGGTGGTTTGAACGTGGCCGCCAAGGTAGATGAACTTGCAAAGTACGTGATGACCCTGAAAAACAACGACATTGCCGTAAGCCTGTTCATCGACCCGGAAACGGACCAGGTGAAGGCCGCCAAGAAAGTCGGCGCCGACTTCGTGGAGTTCAACACCGGCAAGTACGCCACCGCCTGCGAACTGGGCAGCCTCCAAGAAGTGGACCGTGAAATTTCGGCCATCGAGGACATGACCATGCTGGCCCGCAAGTACGGACTCCGGGTGCTGGCAGGTCACGGGCTGAACTACCGCAACGTGGCATCCATCGCCGCCATCGAAGGAATCGAAGAGGTGAACATCGGCCACAGCATCGTGGCCCGCAGCGTGTTCGTGGGCATGGAAAAAGCCGTCAAGGAAATGCTTGACCTGCTTCGCGGCTAGGCCGCAGTGTCTAGTGGTTAGGCCGTAAGGTCGTGGTCAGTGTCTTGACGAGGATGGACATCTTGTCCAGCGCCCCTAAAACCTACTACCTAATACCTACAACCTAGTAATCCCTATACTTCACGTCGTGAAGGACCAGTCCCTGCGGCGGGGCCCAGGTGCGTTCGCCCTTAAAATTTTTCTCAAAGATGGCTTGAACCGTGCCTGCGGGGTAACGGCCCCGACCTACATCAAAGAGCGTGCCTACCATGGCGCGAACCTGACGGTGCAAGAACCGGTTCCCCTTGATGTGAAAAATCACGGTCCAGTCGTTCACCCGCTCCAGGCGGAATTCGGTCAGCGTGCAGAGCGTGGACTTGCCGTCATTACGGGGAATGCAAAAGTCGATAAAGTCGTGCTCGCCCAGGAAAGATGCTGCCTCCCGCTCCATCAAGTCCAGATCCAAATTCAGGGACCCGCATTCCCAGCCGTATTCCCGCATGAGCGCCACCGGCCTCGTGAAGATGGTGTACTGGTAATAGCGGTAAAGGGCGTCGTAGCGGGCGTTGAAATCGTCGCCACATGGTTGCAAATCGCGAATGCGGATAAGCCTCTTGGTGAGTCCATTCACCGAACGCTCCGTCTTGCGCAAGTCCAGCTCGCCATCAAAATCAAAATGGACGCACTGGCCTCGGGCATGGACACCCGTGTCGGTACGTCCAGAACCTACGATACGTATGGGCGAGCGGAGCACTATGGTAAGCGCCTCTTCCAAGGCGGACTGAACGGTTACGAATTTCTGCTTGCCGGCCTCGTTCTGCACCTGCCAGCCATAAAAGGCACTGCCCAGGTATTCACAGCGGAACCGATAACGCATAGGCCAAGAGCCCCTTATTCCATGGCGCTCTTGATAATGGCTTCCACCTGTTCCTGCGGGATTTTCAGCTGGGTCGCGATGGCAGAGGCAGGGAACCCGCGGCGGGACATCTGCAGGATCTTGCTCTTTTCGGTAAGTTCCTTGTCGAAACGGCTGGTTTCCAAGGGGTTACTGCCCTGCAGGTTCGGATTGCCGGTCACGTTGTGGCTCTGGGCCCTAAGTTTCATGGTCCTGTCGCGGGAAAGGCCGCGGGGAGCCCGCAGAACATCGGACAGGGACTGGATGGCGGAGGTAATCCGCTCCTTGGCGGTAGGCCTAAGCTGCGGCCGCTTGCCCAAATCCGGAATCAAAACCTTGTTCTCGGGATTGCCGTTTTCGTCTTCGAAAGAAACCTTTGTCTCCTTGGCCTCCGCAAACTCGTCGGCCTCGTCGATGATGGAGTGCTTCGGTGCACGGGGGCGCGGCGCGATGGTGGGGTCGTTCTCGAACCCGTTCTTGGGCTCACGGAACCGGTTTTCGGCCTTCAGGGCTTCCATCCTCTGGGTCAAGACCTTCTTGCGGTGGCTGAGAGCCGCAAGCAATATAATGCAGACCAGAATAGCGGCAACACCGCCTACCACCCACATGAGGGCGGACTTGGAAATCCCGCCTACCGTCTTTTCATCTTGTTCCGTCTCGCCGGCCGGAGTCTTTTGCCTGAGGGCGTTCAAGTCCTGCCAGGCGACGTCCAAGTCATTCCGGATGGCGAGCTGGGCATCGGCATCGCCCTGCTTTTCCCACAGGGCCACTTCCAGGGAGTCAATCTTTGCGCGGGCCTGAAGGTAGGCGTCGGCATCGAAAGAGGACCGTCCGGCGGAAAAGTCCGAAAGCAGGTACAGGAGCACTCCGGCGCACAGGAACAGAAGGACGATGGGGACGATAATTTTTTTCATGTGACAAATTTAAGAAATTTAAAGCCCCTTGTTCAAAGCTTCGGCCATGACCACACGGTTTCCTCCGTTAGCAGAGGCAAGTTGCATGGACGCCTCGGCGGTGGCAATCAGGGTCTTTGCATCTACGGCATGGATGGGCATCACCGAAACACCGATGCTCAAAGAGGTCTTGAGAATCCCGTCGCCGTAAGCCACCTGGAGTTCCGAAATTTCGTGACGGATTTTTTCGGCACGATCCTTGGTAATCTTGTAATCGGCACCAGGCAGAATCACGCAGAAAACATCGCCGTTGTA
Source organism: Fibrobacter succinogenes (assembly GCA_902768715.1). Lineage (GTDB taxonomy): Bacteria > Fibrobacterota > Fibrobacteria > Fibrobacterales > Fibrobacteraceae > Fibrobacter > Fibrobacter succinogenes_L. Next base: position 7,116 of record CACXMH010000003.1, read on the forward strand.
GCGGCAGGGAATGTCCTCGTTCCGGATATAGCCCGGCAGGCGCTGGCCCACTTCCCAGAGCATCTGCTCCACCGCATGACGGCCCCGCTTTTCCTGGAGCTGGGGAATTTCGTCGGGGTAGAGCATGATGATTCCGATAGGCGTCTTGTGGCGGGAAGCGGAGAAGATTTCACGACGGAGGGACTCTTCCATGTAGCGCTTGTTGAAAAGCCCCGTCAGGTTGTCACGGATGCTGTGCTGCTGGAAACGGATATTCAGGTTCTGGTTTGCCACATACAGGCCGAATGTGGCCGACACGATGCTCACCTTTGCCTTCCAGAAATCGATATCTTCGCCGTCGGGCAACTTGTCCACCTGAATGCACAACGTGCCGAAATGTTCCTCCAGCCCCTCGATAGGCGCACAGAAGGCAACACCCTGGCTGTGGTAATGGAGGTGGGTGCAGCCAGCCGTCACCTTGTCTGCATTGTAGTCGTTCACCACGATGCTTCCCAGGTTGAAACTCGCGCATTCCGCAGGCATCATGGTATCGCCGCTAATCACGTAATCGCCAAAGGAGAAGACCTTGTGCATCTCGGACTGGGCATCGCCATACATGTAAAGCACGCCTGCCGCACCGGGGAACAGCTTGGGTAAGACCTTTTCAAGAGCGCCCACCACTTCGGAAAACGGCCTGTTCCTGAGGATTTCCTTGCAGAAATCATCCCAGTCCGAAAGAGGGAAAATCTCCCGCGCCGATTCCAGCGTAGGAACGGTCTCGGGCAAAGCCGTTTCCTCGGATTGCGACTCTGGAACAGTCCCTTCAGCAGGAACATCGCCCTGTTCCGCGCCTTCGGCAACATCCGACGGCACCACCGGCACAAGCTCTGTCACCGGGCGGGAATCCGGCGTCTCTGTCTCCCCCGCCTCGCTATCCTGGACGGCCCTTTTGGCCACGATAAAAAAGATGAATCCGAGGACCGCGCCCCAGACTCCCACAAAAATAAACTTGACCCCCACCGACAACGCGTTTTCGGGAGCCGCAAACGATAAAACGACGCCTGCCACAAAAGCGACAAGCCACACCAGATAATAAAGAACACTCATATTCCACAATTTATGAAAAGTCTGAGACCTTGGACAAACATTTTTTCAAAAAAAAGCAAAATCAACATATTTGGGCGTTCCCCCGGTCTCTTAGCTGTACCTGCGGAGGGGTCGGGCCATACTCGCTCCGCTCGCCGAGCCTGTAGTCTCGGCCCCAAGGGGTCACTGTCCCTAACGCGGAAGTTAGGTGGTAGGTAGTAGGTAGTAGGTTGTAGGGGTTAGGATTTAGGGGTTAGGATTTAGGGATGCGGGACACAAGAGTTGTCATCCCCGACCCATTCGACAAGCTCAGGGCAGGCTCCGGTCGGGGATCCGCTGGAGGAGTGATGCTCGAGATAAACGGGTGGACGCTAGAAATGCAAACAGATCCTCACTTTCGTGAGGATGACGAAGCTTGTAGCTTTGTGGTTCACGGCGTAACAGGCGGGGGATTTGCTAAATTGATAGTGATGACAATTCTTGAGAAAATAGCCCTTGCTCTGCCCGCTGTAGAAAGCCCCGCTCGTTACATGGGCGGCGAAGCCAACAGCGTGGTGAAGGACCACAGTGAGATGCTTTGCCGCATGGCCTTCGTGTTCCCGGACACTTACGAAATCGGCATGAGCAACAACGGCATCCGCATCTTGTACCACGTGATTAACCGGGAGAGCGACCTGCTGTGCGAAGTTTCCTTCGCCCCCTGGGACGACATGGCCGCCGAGATGAAAAGGCTGGACATTCCGCTGTACAGCTATGCGACCTACACGCCGGTGCGAGATTTCGAAGTGGTGGGCATGACGCTCCAGACGGAGCTGAACTTTACCAACGTGCCCTACGTGCTGGAACTGGCCCGCATTCCCGCATGGCAGAAGGATCGGCAGGAAAACGACCCCATCGTGGTGGCGGGTGGGCCTTCCATGGCGAACCCCGAACCCGTCGCCGACTTTTTCGACGCCTTCATGATAGGCGACGGGGAAAAAGTCATGATTGACTTTTTGCGGTGCGTAGGTGAGGGCCGCAAGGCGGGCCTCAGTCGCGCCGAAATCCTCAAGAATCTTTCGAAAATTGACGGCGTTTACGTGCCCAGTTTACGGCCCGTGGTAAAGAACGAATTCGGCGCGATTGTGCCGGCGGAGCCAGCCGCCGGCGCCTACGCCACCACCAACGGGGTTCGCCGCCTGTTCATCCCCAAGATGGACCCGAAGGACTACCCCGTCAAGAACCTGATTGCCAACATGCAGCTGGTGCACAACCGCTTCAGCGTAGAGGTCATGCGGGGTTGCGCCCAGGGTTGCCGTTTCTGCCAGGCGGGCATCTGGTACCGCCCGTGTCGCGAGTTGGATCCCGACGATGTTTTGGACATCGCGAAAGCGGGACTCCTTGCCACCGGTGAACGGGAACTGGGTCTCTTGAGTCTTTCTACCGCCGACTACAAACCGGTAGAGGCCCTTACCGATTCCATTATCGACGACCCCTTCTACGACCACGTAGATGTGAGCCTCCCCAGCATCCGGGTGAACAGTTTCGGGCAGACGCTTGCCGGCAAGATTGCTGCCCTCAAAGGTGGCCGTAGCGCCACCTTCGCCCCGGAAACCGGCTCCGAACGCATCCGCAAGATGATCAACAAGACCATCAGCGACCAGGACATGTACGACGCCGCCGAACACGCCTTCAGTAGCGGGTTCAATAAGATTAAGTTATACACGATGATCGGGTTCCCTACCGAAAACGAAGAGGACATGCAGGCCTTCTGCGACCTCATCTTCAATCTGGTGAAAATCGGACGCAAGTACAATCGGGGAATCCAGATTGCGGTAAGCATAGGCATCCTCATTCCCAAGTCCTTTACCGCCCTCCAGTGGGCGCCCTTCATGGACAAGGAAACGGCCCTGGGGCACATCCGCTTTGTGCGGGAAAAGTTCTTCAAGCACCCCAACGTGAAAATCAACTGGGCCGCATGGGAAACCAGTTTCTTGGAAGCCATCTACAGCCGTGGCGACCGAAGCCTCGCTCCCGTCATCTACGAGGCCTACAAGCAGGGAATCATCTTCGAAAGCGATTCTTACCGGTTCAACTTTTCCAAGTGGGAACAGGTCTGGCAAAAGACAGGCTACGACACCAGCTGGGTGTATCGTGAACGGGACAAGAACGAAGTGTTCCCCTGGGACTTTATCCACGCCGGTACCACCAAGCAGTACCTGAGGCGGGAATGGGAAAAGGCCTTTGACCCGAACAGTGCCCCCGTGCCCAACTGCAAGTGGGGCGACTGCCAGAAGTGCGGCATTCCCGGATTCGGCGACGAAATCAGGCTGGCCGACAATCCCGTGCGCCACAAGGCGCCTAGCCGCACTCCCGAAGAAATCAAGAAACTGGTGGCCGACCGCAGGCCCAGCCAGAAGGTGAGCTACAGCTACAAGATCACCTTCAAGAAGACCGGACTCAGCAGGTTCCTGCCCCACCACAACATGCTCAGTTTCTTTGAGCGGACCTTCCTTTGCGCGGGTAATCCTGTGAAATTCAGCGAAGGGTTCAGCCCCAAGCCGTAAATCGTGAACATGGGGGCGCTCCCTCTCGGCATGGAGACTTACTGCGAACTCATTAGCGTGGAACTGCTGAAACCCCTGGACCTCGCCCCCGAGAACCTGCCAAACCTGATGAAGGAACTGAGCAGGCCTTTCCCCCGGGGCATGGAAATCGTGAACATCGAGCCCCTGAAGGAAAAGCTCAGCAAGCATTTCCCCAAGGCCATGGTGTACCGCTACACGCCGGAGGCTATCCCCGCAGACCTGATGGAGCGGTTCAACAGCAAGACCTTCCCCACCGTCACGAACCACCGGGGCCAAGAAATCGACCTGAACCAGCATGTCCTGTCCATCGAGAACCGGGAGGGGACATTGTACCTCAAGGTAAAATGCAACGACCAGGGCACCACGGCCAGTCCTTTCGTGATTTTTGCAGGAATTCTGGGAATTTCTATCGATCCAGCCAAGCTGGACGAGGTTTCCAGGAGGTTTCTGGTGGCGAAAATGACGATGGAATGGTAACTTATTCGGAATTCGGAGTTCAGATTTCGAAATTAATTGCATAGAATGGTGGATTATTGACACTTTTGTGAACAATTTTTATAATTAGGTATGAATTAACATCAAAAACTCTCACTTAAGGAGAAACCCAATGAAGAAGATATTCCTTTCTGCCGTCATTGCTCTGGCTCTTTGCAGCTACGGCTATGCCCAGGACGAAGAAGAATACGAAGAAGAAGAAGCCCCGGCCAAGGTGACCAAGGCCCCCGCCTACGAAGAAGAAGAAGAGGAAGAAGAAGCTGCTCCCGCTCCCAAGAAGGCTGAAAAGAAGGAAAAGAAGTCTTCTGGCGGTGCATTCTTCGGTGCTGGCGTTGACGTTGGCGGTCTGTTGAACAACGCGGGTAACATTCGCCTAGTGTTCAAGCTGAACAAGAATATGGAATTGGCCGCGATTCTCGGCATGTATCATCATGGTGAATCCTCCTATACTCCCAACGGCGGACAAGAACAAAGTGCAAAGGACAACTATACTGAGCTGAGCATCGGTGCTGGTTTCGACTTCTTTGTCAAGAAGGATTTCTTGCCTGTATCAATCGGCGGTGAATTCATTTACACAAGCCCCCGCTCCCTTGTTGCTGGAGGACAGGAATTCGTTGCTAGCAACGACATCGACCTGATGCTTCTCCAGATTAACGTGCTGCTCGGTGCTCACGCTGAAATTGTCAATAACCTTTACATTACCGGAAAGATCGGTCTTGGCATGAGCTACTACTCCGAAAGCGACCCTGCCGGCGAAGGATCCTTCCTCGACTTCGCACTTGCAACCAAGGTCTATCTGACCTGGTTCATGTTCTAGTCTAAGCTAGCACAAAGACAATTAAAGGACCTCCCTTATGGGAGGTCTTTTTGTTGGCAACAGATACATTAACTACCTTTCAACTGATGTTCCCCTTCGCCAAACACTTTGCCGAATGCGCGCTAGTCTGCCTATGTTTAGCTCTATGTAGCTGCACGTTCCCTGTGCGTACTGGCTACGACAGAAGTATTGGTGGCTACAAGTCTGCTCAAAATCAGACAACATCTGCAGAAGGGTCTGGTTCGGTTTCAAAACAGTCTCAATCCAGTCGCGAGCCAAAAAGCGCAACAGCAAAGCACACCACCGCAGGGGCAACCAAACAGGCCGCCGCAAACAAGATGGCTCACGAAAATGCCACAAGACAACCTTCGAGTTCTTCGTTGGAACAGCTGGCCAAGTCCTGGATTGGAACGCCTTACGTTTACGGAGGCAGTTCCAAGTCCGGTACGGATTGTTCCGGCTACGTGATGCAGCTTTACAAGAGTCATTACGGAATAAGCCTGCCCCATAACGCAGGCCAGATGTACGACGATAGCCGAGGGAGTTCCGTGAGCCGGGGTAGCCTGCAGGAAGGCGACCTTGTGTTCTTTGGCAGTTTCTGGAAAATCGACCACGTGGGAATTTATCTGAAAGGGGACCGATTTACCCACGCAAGCTCCAGCAAGGGCGTGATGATTTCCCCCATGAGCGACAACTACTGGCGTCCCAAATACCAAGGGGCGAGACGGTTTAGGTAGCAACCAATTACTATCTTTACCTCCATGAAAAAGATTGCATTCCAGGGTCGTCGCGGAGCCTATAGCGAAAGTGCCGCTTATCATTTGTTCGGAACAGACATCGAAGTGGTGCCTATGGACACCTTCGGTGAGATTTTCCAGAGCATCGAGACCGGCGCCGTAGATGGCGGTGCAATTCCTATCGAAAATTCTACGGCAGGATCCATCTACGAAAATTACGACCTGCTCTACAAGTGGCGCCTGCCCATCGTGGCAGAGGTAAAGCTCCAGATTTCCCATGCCCTGTGTGCCCTGTCCGGAGTGAAACTCGGGGACCTGAAAAAAGTGCTGAGCCACCCCCAGGGACTTGCCCAGTGTAGCCGATTCTTCGGTCGCAATCCCGGTATCGAAAGTGTGGCCTTCTACGACACCGCAGGCAGCGCCGAAGAGGTAGCCAAGCGTGGAGACAAGACTCTCGGTGCCATCGCCAGCGCCTATGCCGCCAAGTTCTACGGCCTGGACATTTTGGCCGAAGGAATCGAGAACCTGAAGGGCGTGAACTTCACCCGCTTTTACGCCATCCAGAAGGTGGCCGTAGATTTGCCCGAAGTCGGGTCCGGCGACACCCCCATCAAGACCACCCTGCTCTTTATGCTGAACGATTCCGGAAAATCCGGAGCGCTCCATGCGGCCCTGGGCTGTTTTGCCAAGCGGGACCTGAACCTGACCCGCATCGAAAGCAGGCCCCATCCGGACAGGCCCTGGGAATACATCTTCCACCTGTCCTTCGAAGGAAACCCCAAGGATCCGCTGGTGGTAGAAGCCCTGAAGGAACTGCAGACCTACTGCGATTTCGTCTATCGCCTGGGCAGCTTCAAGGAAGGCACTACCGAAAAACTGAGCTACTAGAGGTGTGAGTTCGCCCGCCATGGCGGGCTTTTCTTTACCAGATTTTATCGAACCGCTTGCGGTCCTTTTCTTCGTCCTTCTTCTCCTGCACAATGGCGTCGATAACGGCTGCCACCGTCAGGTTGAAGATGTCGTGGACCGAAGCGTCGGAGTCGGTGAAGTGCACCGGCTTGTTCAAGCCCATCTGCACGGGACCGATAGATTCGCCTACGCCCATTTCCAGGAGCATCTTGCAGGTGGTATTGGCCGAAGAAAGGCACGGGAAAATAAGGGTGTTCACCGTCTGCCCCTTCAGCTTGTTGAAGGGATACTTGGAGTCCCGCAGTTCCTTGTCCAGGGCCACGTTCACCTGCATCTCGCCGTCGAGAACATAGTCCGGGAACTGTTCGTGAATCATCTTCACCGCGTCGCGGGCCTTGTTGGCTGTTCCGCGGGCGGCTTCCTTGTCAGATCCGAAGTTCGCGTAGCTGAGCATGGCCATCACGGGGTCGTGAGCAAAGAACTTCACCGCGTCGTGAGTGAGCTTTGCGATATCCACCAGGGTTTCGGTATCGGGATCGCGGTTCACCAGGGTGTCCGCCAAGAAGAAGGTCCCCTTGCGGGTGCTCAAGATGTGCATGGCGCCGAAGTGTTTGTAGTCTTCGCGAATGCCGATAATTTCCTTGGCCAGTTCGATGGTCTCGCTATACTTGGAATAACCGCCGGTAATGAATGCATCGGCGTCGCCCACCTTCACCATCATCATGCCAAAGTGGTTCGGCTCAAACATGTCGTCGCGGGCCTCTTCAAAGGTCACGCCGTTACGGCCGTTCTCGTCGGCATAGATTTCGGCATACTTGCGGCGGCGCTCGAACTCCTCGGGAGAGCGGGGGTTCACAATCTTGATGCCAGCCAAGTCCAGCTGTTCCTTGTGGGCAAGCATCTGGATGCGTTCGGGGTTGCCTAGCAGAATCGGATGGGCAACGCCTTCCACCTTCGCCTGCACGGCAGCCTTCAGCATATTCAGGTTTCCGCCTTCGGCAAACACCACGCGCTTGGGGTTACTGCGGGCCGTATCGCTGAACTGACGGATGAGTTTGTTGTCGTAGCCCATCATGTCGCGGAGCCTGTCGTAGTAGGCGTCCCAGTCGGTAATGGGCTTGCGGGCCACACCACTTTCTATGGCGGCCTTGGCCACGGCAATGGAAACTTCGGTGAGCAGGCGGGGGTCCAGGGGCTTCGGAATCAGGTATTCCTTGCCGAAGGTAAAGCGCTGGGCGTTGTAGGCGATGTTCACCACGTCGGGCACGGGCTCGTGGGCAAGCTTTGCAATGGCACGCACCGCCGCATGTTTCATGTGCTCGTTGATGCAGGTAGCACGCACGTCCAGGGCCCCGCGGAAAATGTAGGGGAAACCGATGACGTTGTTCACCTGGTTCGGGTAGTCGCTACGGCCCGTGGCAAAAATCAGGTCGCCACGGCTGGCCATGGCCTCTTCGTAGCTGATTTCGGGAGTGGGGTTCGCCAGCGCAAAGACGATGGGCTGGTCGGCCATGCTGCGGACCATCTCCCGGGTCAGAATGTTGCCCTTGGAAAGTCCCACGAACACGTCGGCACCCTTCATGGCGTCGGCGAGAGTCTCGATGTCGGTGCGGTCGGTGGCAAAGAAGGCCTTTGCCTCGGTTAAGTCCTTGCGGTCCTTGCGGATGACGCCCTTGCTGTCGCACATCACCAAGTTCTCTTTCTTGAGACCCAGTGACAGGTACAGGCGAGTGCAGGCACAGGCGGCAGCGCCGGCTCCGTTCACCACCATCTTCACGTCGCGGATGCTCTTGCCCGCCACCTCGATAGCATTCAGCAGGCCAGCAGAAGAAATGATTGCCGTACCGTGCTGGTCGTCGTGCATCACGGGAATGTCCAGCTCTGCCTTGAGGGTGTCCTCGATTTCGAAACATTCCGGAGCCTTGATATCTTCCAGGTTGATACCGCCGAAGGTGGGGGCAATACCCTTCACGATTTCGATGAACTTCTTCGGGTCCTTTTCGTTGATTTCAATGTCAAAGACGTCGATGCCCGCGTAAATCTTGAACAGGAGCGCCTTGCCTTCCATCACCGGCTTGCCCGCGAGAGCTCCGATATCGCCAAGACCGAGCACTGCGGTACCGTTAGAAATCACCGCCACCAGGTTGCCCTTGCCGGTGTATTCGTAGGCCAGGTTGTTGTCCTTCTCGATTTCGAGGCAGGGCACAGCCACGCCCGGAGTGTAGGCGAGGCCCAGGTCCGTCTGGGTGCTGTGGGGCTTGGTGGGCACGATTTCGATCTTGCCGGGCTTGCCCATGGAATGGTATTCTAGCGCCTGTTCTTTCAAATCCTTGCTCATAAGGCCTCCTTTTTGCGGTGCGATGCGTGCAGAATACACTCCAACACGCCACCCTATCTTTGACGGAGGCCAAATATAGAAATTGAAGCTTGGCTACAGAAAGAAGACCAGGTAAAACTACATCCAGCCGCGTTCGGACGTTCCGGTAATGCCGCGAATCTTCAGTTCGAAGTCGTCCCTGTTGGTTGCCGCGTTCAGGGCCACGTCCAGAGAAATCTTGTCTTCGTTGTAAAGTTCCAGCAGGGACTGGTCAAAGGTCTGGCTATGATACTGCATATGGCCTTCGGCAATGGCCGATTCCACCATGGCAAGCTTGTCCTTGTCCTTGATGTATTCCTTGATAGCTGCCGTGTTCACGAGGATCTCTGCAGCGGGCACACGGCCCTTGCCGTCCTTGGTGGGCAACAGGCGGAGCGAAATAATGCCGGCCAAAACCTCGCCCAGCAGCAAGCGGATTTCGTCGTGCTGGTGAGGCGGGTACATAGAAAGCACACGCTGGATTGTTTCGGTAGCGTTGGTGGTATGGATAGTGGCGAACACCATGTGGCCTGTATCTGCTGCCGTAAGCGCAATGGCCATGGTTTCCAGGTCACGAATTTCACCCACCAGAAGTACGTCCGGGTCCTGACGGAGGGCGGCACGCAAGGCGTTTGCATAAGACAAGGTATCTACACCCAGTTCACGCTGGGAGATAATGGCCTTGTTGTCGTTGTACAGGTATTCGATAGGATCTTCTACCGTAATGATGTTCACCGACTCCTTCTGGTTGATATAGTCCAGCATGGAAGCAAGGGTCGTTGACTTACCGGAACCCGTCGTTCCCGTTACAAGCACAAGTCCACGGCGAGTAAGGGCGATATCCTTCACCACATCGGGAAGTCCCAATTCTTCGAAAGGAGGAATCTTCGCCTTGATATGACGAATCACCACGGCGATGGTTCCGCGCTGACGGAAGACGTTCACACGGAAACGTCCCATGTCGCGGGCGCCGACGGCAAAGTCACATTCTTTATTAGCTTCGAAACGTTGTTTCTGATCCCGGTTCATGATATCGTCCAAGAAGGAATCCATCATGGCCGGATCGATGCGGGTATCAAAAATCTTGACTAGAGAACCATTGATACGAAAAATAGGAGGAGTTCCTACGCGAATGTGCAAGTCAGAGGCCTTGCTCTTTACCATTTCGCGCAGAAGTTGCTCTATCCTTAAATCAGCCATTTACTAGCCTCCAAACTTTTCATTGTAAATCTTGCGAACCTGTTCCAGGCGATCCTGGATTTCCTTGTTCTCCGGTTCCTTCTTGGCCAGGTCCTGATAGATTTCCAGCGCCTTGTCGCAGATTCCCTGTTCCAAATATATCTCGGCCATAGTACGGGTATTCTGGCTTGCTTCCAGGTCCGCATTGACACTATCCAGAGTAGCCGAAGGATCCTTCACAAGGCCCGCAGAGACCTCGTCATCGGAATCGCCGGACATCAAAAAGTCAACACCCTTGTTCGAAGGCTTTTCGACCGGCAAATCATCGTCATCACTTTCGAAGAGTCCCTTGAAAGCTCCCGATACTTCGGATTCCAGGTTGTCAAAATCCGTTTTCGGAGTAACAGCTTCGGCCTGAGGCTCGGCGGGCTTTTCTTCGACAGGAGAGTCTGCTGCTACATCGTCGCTTTCTCCAAACAAATTATCAAAGGACTTATCCAGGCCTTCTTCCAGGGATTCTGTCGAGATGTTCTTTTCTTCGACAGCGGCTCCGGTATTTTCTTCGTCGCTACCGAACAGGCTATCGAAAGCACCGCCCATTTCTTTTTCGAAATCGCTCGCCCCTTCGGAGAAGGCTTCTGCGTTGGCGGCAGGTTCAACAGCAGGCTGCGTTTCAGAATTCACCGAAGCCTCGGCAGCGGGCTCTTCAGCAGCAGGTTCAGCAGTTTCCCCACCAATGGCGAGATCTTCTTGCGGCAAGTCGTCGTCACTACCGAAGATAGAGCTGAAGGCGTTATCGACGCTGCTTTCCACTTCTTTGTTCTCATCGGCGGGAATTTCCAATTCGGCAGAAGGTTCTACGGCAGGCTCTGCAGCAGGTTCTTCAACAGTCTGGGTTTCCTCTGCTGGAGTTTCTGCCATCGAAACATCGGCAGACTTCTGGAACAGACCCGATTCTTCGGGGAGATCGTCTTCCGCACCGAAGATAGAATCGATTGCACCACCGACACTGTCAGAGGAATCTTCCTTCGCCGGTTCTGCCTCTGCAGACTTTTCGAACAGGGAATCTCCCGATGCCGGAGTTTCTTCAACAAGCTTTTCTTCGGACGACGTATCGGCAGACTTCTGGAACGGCGACCAGTCGCCTGCATCAACAGGCGTGTCGTCAAGACTCAGGGAATCATCGAGGGATTCCGCCGGCTGTTCCGCTTCTGCAGATTTCTGGAAAGCGGCAGGTTCTTCGGGCAGTTCGTCTTCGCCGAAAATATCACCGAAGGCGTCATCGATGCTCTGGGGCTTATCCGCAGCAGGGGCTGCGGAAACTGCATCCGACACCGCCGGTTCAACTCCGGCAGGAGCATCGGCAGCCGATACATCGGCGGACTTCTGGAAAGCAGCGGGCTCTTCGGGCAGTTCGTCTTCGCCGAAAATATCACCGAACGCATCGTCGATGCTCTGGGGCTTGTCCGCAGCAGGGGCTGCGTTCGAAGCCGTCGAAGATTCTGCGGACTTCTGGAAGGCGGCCGGTTCTTCGGGCAGTTCGTCTTCGCCAAAGATAGAGCCGAAAGCGTCGTCCACGCTCTGAGGTTTGTCCTCTGCAGCAGGAGCACTGAACACCTTGTTTGCATTTTCCGCCGCGGCAGGTTCGTCATCGATGCCAGCGGAAAGATTCAAATTGGAGAAGGGAGATGCCGGAGCAGCGGGTTCCTCGGGTTCAAGATCGTCATCCACGCCAAAGAAACTGGACATGGCGGAATTCACATCCCTTCCAGAAATATCGTCATCGGCAGGGAACACTTCCGGTGCAGAAGGCGCTTCGGCACCGATGGATTCCATGGCGGAATCCAGGGAAGCCTGCAGGTTGTCCATGGCAGCCTCGTCACCGGCATCGGAATCCGGCATCAAGGCGGAAAGGGCCGCAAAGGGATCGTCAGCATCCCCAAGAGATTCAAACGCCGTGGTTTCAGGAGCCGCAGGAGCGGATTCCGCCGACGTAGAGCCAGCATCGGAAGCCGTCTCTACAGGGGTTTCGTTCACAAACTCAAACCCGCTGCCAAACTTGGGTCCCTTCTCTTCTGCCGGGGCCATGTTCTCGGGGGATTTTTCAAGGAAGGGAGCATCATCACCAAAGGAGAAGTTCAAGGAAGAATCGGCGTCCTCCGTCTGCAGTCCGGACATGGACAAATCGGCCTCGCTCAGCTCGGCACCGGCAGCAGCCGCTGCAGCGGCAGCCATTACGTCGTACTCGTCCTTCCAGAACTGGTCCAGAGGATCCATATCGTGGACCTTACGGTAGCACTGGTTGCGTTCGTTCGTCTTTTCTACCTTGTCGTAGGCATCGCCCATGCGTTTCTGGGCAGACAAGCAGAAGGGGTCCATCTTGAGAACCTTGGCGCATTCCTCAATGCAGCCCTCGTAGTCGCCCTTCTCAAACAGAATCTTGGTACGAACAAGATGGGCTGCGAGGTCACCCGGGTAGAGGGTCAAGCCGCCATCTATACGCTGCAAGGAGGTATCCAGGTCACCAGCCTCTCTCTCCAGATCGGCCAGCCAGGCAAAAGCCTGGGTGTTCACTTTCTTTTTCCCGATGGTCTTTTTCAAAGTGTCCAACGTTACCGTCATTTTTCCTCCAATGAGAGCGCAATCGCCTCGTCGGTGAGCAATACAGGAATGTCTTCGCGAATGGGATACAGCCGTTTCCCGTCTTCCGAGACCAAAGCTTCTGTCAAAGGTTCTGTTACGCGCTCACCGCCGACATTCTTTACCGAACCGGCAGAAATGGCGCTATTCAGCGACGAAAGCGTGCTTTCGTCCGCCATGCTGAGTTTACCCCTAGTTTCGGGGCAACATAGGATATCTAAAAGTGACCTGTCGAACATAACACCTTAAAAATCAACAACTTACACATGAGTAAAAATAACTCAATTTTGTGGAAAACACAAAATACGGTAAGATTTTAATGCAGATTTTTTAGGTTAATTAGGGCAAATTCGCCGTTTTGCGGCTTTCCGATGAGCAAAAACACCCTCATCCCCAGTTTTTCCAGCCAGTGGAGGTCAAAATCCTCCCTTGTTCCCGAAAAATTGGAAACTACAAGCAGTTCATGGCAATCCGTTCTTTTGCAGATAGATTCCATCTCGGAATAACCGCCCAAAAGATGTTTTCTGTTTTCTGGAGACACAGTCCCAGGTTCACCGCTGACACAACCTAGGATTTCCATACCGGAAATCACATTGTGGGTATCAAACCATGGCTGGAGGGAATCCTCCCCACCACCCAGAAGGATTGAACGGTGGCGCTTTTTCGCAAAAATCCGATAAAAATAGAGAAACCAAAACATGAATCTCCTCCATGCCAAAAAGGCGAGAGGCACAAGAATCGTCGAAACGCAAAGGATCGCCATTGCAATGCCATCAAATTTTTCGGGATGCGTAAACCACCGATAGCCGGCAAAACTCAGTACCGGAATTAAATTGACCGGCATTTGAAACCAGTAAGAGTGTTTCCCTTCGAGACTTGAGCTGGCGTATTCTCCACGAACCGCAAAAAACAGCAGGTTTGCCACCGCGACAACCACAGCAAGTTGCCGGTCGGCAGAGACTTCCAAATCCAAAAGACATGCAGCCCACAGAAACACCACTCCCAAATCAAGAAAGATTTTCCAGAACTGTGGAACCAAGCGAGAAAACACGCCAACGCTGGCAGCAATAACAATGCCTAAGAAAATAAGGAATTTTGGAACCAGGTAATAGGACCTGTGCTTTTTCACAAAAATCCACATGGCATTGTAGAAATCGATATAGGATTTTATGCGACGGGTACGACTGCTCTGCCCCCTAAAATGGAGGACATTTGTTACAGGCGTATAATAATTCTTGCAACCGGCGACCTTTGCCCGAAAGCACAAGTCCAAGTCTTCGCCGTACATGAAAAAGTCCTCGTCAAATCCATTAAGTTGTTCGTACAAATCCCGACGGATACAAAAGAAAGATCCGCTGATGGCATCCACCTCGGTTATCTCGTCGGGGTTGGCATAAGTCATATTGTACGAAGAAAGTTTTTTGCTTTTGGGGAAAAGGCTAGCAAGGCCCAAAGTCTTGGAAATGGCCGAAAGCTCTGTCGGAAACGAGCGACGGCACGACCACTGCATGCTTCCGTCTTCGTTCAAGATACGGCATCCTACCGTACCGGAATCCGGATGCTCTTCCATGAATTGAAGAACTTCGCGAAAGGCGTTAGAAGAAACAATGGTATCCGGATTGACAAAAAAGAGGTACGGATTTTTCGCCCGCTTTTCCGCCAGGTTACAGCCCTTGCCAAATCCGAGATTCACCGAAGAATCAATCCACTCCACCGTCGGAAAATTCGCCTTGATTTCTGGCGTAATAGGCTCTCTGGAACCGTTATCCAGAACTATCACCTGTACATCCAATCCCCGAGAGGCATCCTGGACAGACTTCAGGCATGCCGGCAAAAAGTCGCAGGAATTGTAGGCTACAATGATGACAGAACAGGAGGGCATCGGAAATTCAGAATTAGGATTTCGGAATTCAGAATTGATTAGGCCAAGCCCAACCTGAGTTTCAGTACCAAGAAAAACGCCTCGGAAATGATACCGCCGCTCATCTTGGAGGTTCCGCGAGTGCGGTCCGTAAACACGATGGGAATTTCCTTAACCCGAAGGCCTTTTTTCCAGATCTTGAAAGTGGTCTCTATCTGGAAACAATAGCCGTCACTCTTCATCTTGTCCAAGTTCAGCGCCTGCAGGGCCTCGCGACGGAAACACTTGAAGCCTCCGGTGGCATCGCTTACAGGGAGCCTTGTCACAAGGCGGGTATAAACATTTGCGCCATAGCTCAAAATAAGACGACGCAAGTCCCAGTTCACCACACTGATACGACGGTCCTGATAACGGCTACCCAGCACCAGGTCGGCATCTTCAGCCGTTTCCAAAAAGCGATTCAAGTCCGTAGGAGAATGGCTAAAGTCAGCATCCATTTCAAAGACACGCTCGTAGTCCCGTTCCAAGGCCCACTTAAAGCCCGTCACGTATGCCGAACCGAGGCCCATCTTACCCTTACGGCGAATCAAGTGAATTCTCGGGTTCTTCTCCGATTCCGCCTGCACCAGGTCACCCGTACCGTCGGGGCTTCCGTCATCTACCACCAGAATTTCCAGACAGGGATTCTGCTCCAGAATGGCCGGCATAATGAGAAGGATGTTTTCCTTTTCGTTATAGGTGGGTATAATGACCAGGCTTTTCGGGTAAGACATAAATTCCTCTACATTCACTTACAATCTACAAAATCATTCCTCGCCGAGAGTATCGGCTATGGGAAAAGTCTGCTTGCGGTGACCGTTTACCATCTCTCCAAGAAGTCCCAAGGAGAAAAACTGCACGCTCATGACCAGGGCAAAACCGCCTGCAAGCAGGAGCGGACGCACATGGAGCGCCCCCGTCTGAAGCCATTCGTAGCCAAAATAGCCGCAAATGCCCAGGCCCACCAGCATAAACAAGAGGCCGATCAGGCCAAAGAAATGGAGCGGCTTGGTAGAAAAGCTCCGCATGAACATCAGGGACACCAGGTCAAGAAAACCCGAAACCAAGCGAGAAATGCCGTACTTGGACACCCCATGGACGCGGGCCCTGTGAGCCACAGGCATTTCGGTAATGCGGAAACCCTGCCACTTGGCCATAACAGGAATAAAGCGATGGTAATCGCCGTAAAGCTCAATATAACGCACCACGGAACGGCGGTAAGCCTTGATTCCGCAGTTAAAGTCGTGAAGGCGCTTGCCGCAGACCATAGAAACAGTCAAATTGAAAAGCTTGGAAGGCCAAGTCTTGTGCCAAGGATCCAGACGCCGGATTTTCCAGCCGGACACCAGGTCGTAACCCTCATCCAGAATCTTGATCATCTTGGGAATTTCCAGAGGGTCGTCCTGCAGGTCGCCATCTAATGTAGCCACATAGTTACCCTTGGCCTTCGAAAAGCCCAAGGCAAGAGCGTCGGCCTTACCGCAGTTGAACTGGAAACGGAATCCACGAATAAAGGGATATTCCTTAGAAAGGCTTTCTACAACATCCCAGGTATTGTCCCTGCTGCCGTCATCGATGATGATGACTTCGTAACTGAAGCCCGTAGGCTCTATGGCGGCTACGATTTCCTTGAGCAGTTCCGGAAGATTTTCACTTTCTTCCTTGACCGGAATGACCATCGATAAATCCATCATGACCTCAAAACTATTTCGCCATCGCTACTGTGGGCGTGGAATCAGATGTTTTAACGGTTGAATCCTGGACGCCACCTGCAGTATCGTTTGCCCCACTAGACGAATCCGTCTCGGGCAAAGGCTCCTCTATCTGCAAAGGTTCATCTGACATATGTTCAATCTGCTGCATGCTCATGGCAAGCCTCGACTTGCCCCCTTCTTCGTAGTCGGGGATAGCGACAATGCCCTTGCTCAAGACATTCAGAGCCTCCTGTTTCATGCCAGCAGCCTCAAACACGAATGCCGCAGCCCAATAGCAACGCCATTCCTTGGGGAACTGCTTCATGCCCAATTCCAGATACTTGGCGGCCTGCAAGGCAAGGCTATCTACAGCCGCTTTCTTTTCCTTGGTAAAGGGATGTTCCTGACGGAGCGCAGAAATCTTGTCGCGAACATCAAATGAAACCTGCAAATACAGGGAGATATAGCTAGAAAGGAGCCGCTCTGTTTCAGAGTTGATGTAGGCCGTACCATCGCCCAGACCACGGAACTTATACACCGTATCAATGAGGGCTGCCGTATAGGCGGCGTCAAAGGCATTGCGCTTGGGCTCCAAATCGCCCTTCACCAAATTGTAAACCATGCCTTCCTGGACCATGTACTTTTCTAGCCCCATGAAGTTGGAAGTTCCCACCGTCGTGGAAATTTCAATGGGCTTGTCCATGTTCTGCAAGGCAAGGTCAATGACCAGCTTGTGCTGGGTGAGCATCATGCTACTACGAGTGCGGTTCGCCCATTCCACAAAGGCATCCCATACCTGGTAATGGACCTTGAACTGGAAGAGCTTCGCGGAGTCCGCAGGAGACAATTCCTGACCCTCCATCTGGTCGATACGGGACTTGAGCTGGGGCATCAGGCGGTTGGCGTTCTTGACCCAGGTAGAGACCTGATGGTTCGGGTTAGAAGCGGAGCTGTTGTCCAGCACCATATCGCTATCGATGGTCTTCTTGTCATAGCTGAGCTTCAAAACAGGCTCGTTGTCCAGCATCTGCTTGATGTACCAGTCCGTATTGCCGAGGGACAGGTTCACCACGCGCACATCCTTGCGGATACCGGCCACTTCCTGCGCAAACCAAAGCGGGAAGGTGTCGTTGTCGCCGTTGGTAAAGAGGATGGCATTCGGGCGGCAGCTGTTCAGCAGGTTGTAGGCATAATCCCAGGGAACCCACAGGCCAGAACGGTCGTGTTCCTTGTAGTTCGAAATACAGGGAACAAGGAACGAGACCAGCACAAGCATTGCAGCGACAGGACTTGCAAAGGAGGCGTAAGCTCCCGTGGCACAGACAAACACCAGGATTCCAGCACCGATTCCGAGAATCATGCTCATGAAGATAAAGGCCGGCGTGTAGAAGTAGTCACGCTCGCGGACTTCCATGTGGACCGCATCCGGGAAAGGCGCGCGAGCGCCCACCTGGGCAAAGCCATTTTCAATTTTCTGCCAGGCCTGCCATGCCGTTGCGTTCTGCAAAGAAGCCAACTTCTTTTCCAGTTCGGCAATTTTCGGAGCCGGAGTATTGCGCTGGCGAAGCACCTCGATGCGGATCTTGGTGCGTTCAATATCCTGCCGCAAATCAATCAGGTCGTTGGGATCGGGAACCATGGGAATTGCAGCCCCACGACTGTTCAAGTCCTGAACATTCCGGGTCATGATGCTCACCCAATAGTCGTGCTCCCGCTGTTCCATGCGGGTGCCATCGGCAAAGTTGATGTAGAACAAGAGCCCCATGCTGCAAAGCACGTACAACACAGACGTATAAATTCCCAAGCGCCGGTTACGTTTCCAGATAAATACGCAGACCATCACGATAAGGCCGTTCATGAGAACGAATATCAGGAACTGCGGAAGCACCGCATCGCCCATAAAGCTCATCTGGGTGGGGAACTTGATGCCGAAGCGTTCCAGAGGTTCGTTTTCGGAGGCGTCAAAGGTATAGACCCCGTTGGCGTAGTTCACACCACCCACCTTGTAGGGCAAGTACTGAGCCATCTGGTAACCACCGTAGCTCATGCTGGGGAAAGAGAACAATTGGTGAGTGATGCGAGAACGGCGGTAGAAAGCACGACTAATCATGCTTTCAGAACCGTACTGTTTGCGTTCCACAAAGTTGTTGAAAGCCTCCCAGTTTTCACTCTTGAACAGATTGCCCAGCTGCAGGTTGCCCTGCTCGTCACGAATGTTGATTTCGGGGTCATTCTCGTCGATGATGGGGTTCAGCTCCGAGCGGATAGGCACATACAGATGGGTACTGTAACCCACCAAAGCAAAAAAGGCGAAGGCAAGGGATAGGCGGACAGCCTTGTTCACATTGGGAGCAAAGGGCTTGATTGCGGTAAGAATCGCTAGAACCACAAGGCAAACAAGAGAAATCTCGATAAATGCCGACACCATGTAAATCACGGAACAGAGAAGCGTTCCCGTAATCCAAATGGGAATGCGTTCCACAATCTTCTTGGGCTGGGCCACCAGCAAAAGGACAAACACCGCAGGCACAGTAAGCATGGTGTAGAGGTGGGCGCCGATACCGAGAAATGCGATATAGCAGATGAAAATCAGGATCTTGTCGCTACTGTCTTCGTCCCTCTTGTTGTACCACACCAGACCAAAGTAAGATACCAGCATCAAGATGAACATGGCCACGCCATAGACTTCGGCTTCCACAGCGTTGAACCAGAAGGTATCGGAGAAAGTCAGCAGGAAACCGGCCACCAGGGCGGCCGTAGCAAGCACGATGGTGCGGACCTTAGAAGAAATCTTTTCGGCAAGGGCGTCCGTCTTGAGGACCGTCGCCAAAAGATCCCAGGCAAAGAGGGCCGTCACATAGACCGTCGCCGCAGAACTCACCACGGAGATGTAGTTCACCCGTTTCGCGATTTCTTCGACAAAGGGGAGCAGTACAATGACCGCACGGGCAAAGAACACGAAGAAAGGCGTTCCTGGGGGGTGCGGGATACCCAGGGTGTTTGCGCAGGCCACAAACTCGCCGCAATCCCAGAAAGAGACCGTGGGCGCCATGGTCATGGCATAGACAATCAGGGCTACAAGGCTAGCAATCCCTGCAAAAATATGTTTCATCCACTTTTCTTTAATCACGACTATTTATCCTTTTTTTTGAAATCCTGTGCTGATTCCGCGCTTGTTCATGAACCCCGACAAAAGCCCGTTCACAAAAGCTCCCGACGAATCGGTGCTGTACTTGGTGCTAATCTGTACGGCCTCGGACAGGGCCACCTTCACGGGAATGTCTGGCACGAACAGCAGTTCCACCATGGCGATGCGGGCCACGATGCAGTCAATCTTTGCGATGCGGTCGATTTCCCAGTGCACGGAACAGGCCTTGATGTCCTCGTCCAGTTCTTCGCGATGGGCCTGCACCAGGTCCACCAGCTTCATCCCGTATTTTTTCTGGTCGTCCTGCAGGGGCTGGGATTCCAGGACTCCCGGAAGGGCCTCCCCTGCCGTAGAGCCCGTAATCTCCATGGCATACAGGAGCTGCATGGCAAAAACTCGGGCGGGTCGGTAACTTTTATTCATAAGCAAGTCTCAAGATTCAGGTGTGGAGTGTGAGGTGTGAAGTGAGAGATTATTCATTACACACTACACATTCCACATTACACATTATCTGCTGTTCCTACCTTATATCACTTTATAAAGGTTTGCCATTTCCACGGCAGTGGCGGCCCAGTTAGAGCCAAGGTTTCCGGCCTTGAGGCCTGCGCGGTTCATGGCCTGGTCCACGGTATCGGTAGTGAGAATCCCGAGAATCACGGGGAGCTTACCCTCGGCAGCAATGCTTGCCACACCGCCGGTAGAAGCATTCACCACCACGTCGTAGTGACTGGTCTCGCCACGGATTACCGCACCGATGGCCATCACGGCGTCGTACTTGCCGCTGTCGGCAAGCCTGCGGCACACGCCCGGCAGTTCAAAAGCGCCCGGAACATGCACCACGGTAATGTCCTTGTCGGCAACGCCCAGCAGTTCCAGTTCACGGACAGCCCCTTCCAGGAGCTTGTCGGTGACCACCTCGTTGAAGCGGGCCACGGCTATGGCCACCTTGAGGCCAGTACCGTTCAGAGAATTCTTGATTTCGTTCACCATGTTAGTATCCTCTTTTTTAAACCTTTTCGCTGGGCACTTCGCCGGCCGCGACGAAATCGCTGTCCACATGCAACTGATGGCCCATCTTCTTCTGCTTGGTCAGCAGGTAAAACCTGTTCTTCTCGTTGGGCTTGATTTCGATGGGCACCCGTTCCACAATCTTGAGACCGTAGGCCGAAATGCCCGAAATCTTGCTGGGGTTGTTGGTCAAGAGACGCATCTCACGCACACCCAGGTCCGCAAGGATCTGAGCCCCCGTGCCGTACTGGCGCAAATCGGACTTGAACCCCAGGTGAAGGTTCGCTTCCACCGTGTCCATGCCCTTCTCTTGCAGTTCGTAGGCCCGAAGCTTGTTGCACAGCCCGATTCCACGGCCCTCCTGCCCACGCAGGTACAAGAGCACGCCGCCGTGTTCGCCGATGAACTTCATGGCAGAGGCCAGCTGTTCGCCGCAGTCGCAGCGCAGGCTCCCGAAAATGTCGCCGGTCAGGCACTCGCTGTGGACGCGCACGTAAACCGGCTTGCTGAAGTCCGGGTCACCGGCCACCCAGGCCACATGCTCCACGCCGTCGGTCTTGCTCCTGTAGGCATAGGCGGTAAAATCGCCATACTTGGTAGATACGTGGGGGGCGGCCACACGCTGCACCAGTTTCTCGTTACGCAAGCGGTAGTCGATCAAGTCCCGGATGGAAATAATCTTCAGGTCGAACTTCTTGGCCACTTCCTCCAGCTGGGGCATCCGAGCCATGGTGCCGTCCTCGTTCATGATTTCGATGAGGGCGGCGGCAGGCCGAAGTCCCGCAAGTCGTGCCAGGTCAACGGCGGCTTCTGTATGGCCAGCCCTGCGGAGCACGCCTTCTTCCTGGGCATACAGGGGCGAAATGTGTCCCGGTCGGCCAAAGTCCCCGGGTTTGGAGTTCGGGTCGGCAAGGGCCTGAATGGTAGCCGCACGGTCATGGGCCGAAACACCCGTGGTGCAGCCTTCAATCTTATCTACCATGATGGTAAAGGGTGTTCCCAGCATGGAAGTGTTCTCCGCCGTCTGGCGGGTCAAATTCAGCTCGTGGCAGCGGGAAATAGGCAGCGGTGCGCAAAGCACCCCCCTACCCTCATGAAGCATGAAATTCACCTTTTCGGGCGTAATCTTCTCGGCGGCGATAACAAAATCGCCCTCGTTCTCGCGGTCTTCGTCGTCCACCACGATAAGGAACTTGCCGTTCCTAAAATCCTCTATGGCCTCTTCAATGGTATTAAGCAAGGTCACGTTCCTTCAGATAATTCTCAATATACTTGCCCAGCATATCCACTTCTACATTCACCACAGTTCCCGCCTCCCAGTTCCGGAGGTTCGTACGGGCGAGAGTCTCCGGGATAATGCACACCCGGATGGAATCCTCGAACTTCTCGGCCACCGTAAGGCTGATGCCGTTCAGGGAAATGGAGCCACGGCGGATAATGTAGCGTTTCAAGTCGGCAGGCATTTTCAGGTCCACCTCTACGCCGGTTTCCCGGGGCACCACCTGGATAACCTCGGTAATGCAGTCTACGTGGCCCATCACAAAATGCCCACCCATAAAACTGTCGGCACGGCAGGGCAGTTCCAGGTTCACCAGCTTGCCGGGAGCGGCTGCCTTGAAGGCGGTGTTTTCCACCGTCTGGTGCATCAGGCAAAAAGTCGCCTCGTCTGCGGTGCAGGATTCCACCGAAAGGCACACGCCGTCGTTGGCCACGCTGTCGCCCAGCTTGCAGTCCTTGAAAAAGCCCGGAGCCCGGAGCACCATGGAAAGGGCGTCCCCGCGGGGCACAAGGGAAACAATCTCACCCGTCGCTTGAATGATACCTGTAAACATACGGGGGCAAATGTAGAAATTTCGGAATTCGGAATTCAGATTTCGGAATCAATCAAGCGGTAAAAATGATTTTTGTCAAAGGAAAACCTAAGCGAGGGGCTAGGGGGTAGGAATGTGGGGTGTGGGGGAAGTCTCCCCCTGATTGCAGCCCCGATTGTGTCACCCTGAGCGAAGGCGCTGTGCGCCGAAGTCGAATGGGTCTAGTCGGGGCTTCCATCACCCCCTCTCCTAGGGGCCCTGCCCCTAAAACCCTGGGTAATATACCGTCAGCACATCGGGGCCGATGATGGCGGATTCCTTTGCCACGGCGGAATCGGGCACGCCAGGGAATGCTATTCCCTCGCAATTTTCTTGAGATAAAAAACGCTCTACGGAAGGGTCGGTAGATTTCCACAAATCCAGGCGATTCCACAGAGGCGTATTTTTTTCGCCTCGATCACCAGAATCGCCGAAAATTTTTGCGGATAGATGAGCACCAGGTTCCACCATCAGGCGGTGCATTCCCCGGCGGGAAAGTTCCGCAATCATCTCCGTCCAGTTTTCTTCGAAGGTGTTGCCACTTAAAAGGATTGTTTCACCTTTGATGGCGGGTTGTTCAACGCAAGTGAACACCTGTCGCGGAATCGATGTTTCGCCACCAACCTGCGAAAAGAACTTCAACGACGAAATTTCCGATTCCGTAAACTCGTGATGCCCGGCCCAGAGAATTTTTACAGGACTGTTGCCATGGGCAAAACGCACATCCAAAGAAGGATTGTCGGCAAGGAGCGTTCCCGCCCCCACTAGGATGGCGTCACTCATGGCCCGCAGTTCATGGTTCCAGCAGGCTGCTCCCTGCTTTGTGATGTTCAAAGGGGCGGGACGACCGTTACTGTCCTGCATTCCCATGAAGTCATTTTCCGAAAGGGCAATCTTGACTTCTACAAAGGTCTTCTTGTTCCGTACAAAGTAATCATAGGCTTCAAAGAACCGTTCTATTTCGGCATAGACCACCGCCCCTTCGTTTTCCGACTCGTCGGGAGAAAGAAGGGTGCAACCTTCGGCGGAGCAACGATCGTTCCAGCCGCTTTCGGCGTGGGCCCGCAAACAAGCGTCCTTGCCCTCGTAAACCTTGATGTCAGCGGCCTCCAGAATGCCGCGGCTCTTTCCGCGGACCTGTGGATTCGGGTCAGCATGGGCGTAATAGACTTCGGAGATTCCCGCCTCGATGATGGCCTTTGTGCAGGGGGGCGTGCGGCCGTAATGGCAGCAGGGTTCCAGCGTCACGAACAAGACCGCCCCGCGGGCAAGTTCGCCCGCGTCACGCAAAGCCATGACTTCGGCGTGGGCGTTCCCGGGGCTCTGCGTCGCCCCCCGCCCCACAACTAGTCCGTCTTTCACTACAACGGCACCCACCGCCGGATTCGGGCGGCTTACGCCGATGGACCCGAAGGAAAGTTCAAGTGCAAGCTGCAGGAAGTTCATTGAGAGGATTTAGGGGCTAGGATCTAGGGGCTAGGGAGGTTCGAGGCACGAGGCTCGGGTTTACGAGTTTCAGGATTTGTCATCCTCACGAAAGTGAGGATCCGCTAGATAAAAGCAAGCAGATGTTCGCCTTCGCGAACATGACGAGAAAGGAGTGCGAACATGACGAACTCTTTTCTCTTTCCACATCCCACACCACTCACAACTCATCACTCGTTACTGTTTCGGGAAGGCCAGGAATCCGCCCACCACGTTGAACACCTTGTCGTATCCGTTTTCGATGAGGAAATTGGAAGCGGCCATGCTGCGCTTGCCGCTACGGCAGTAAATCAGCAGGTCCTTGTCCTTGGGAAATTCCGAAAGGCGCTGTTCAATTTCTTGCAGCGGAATATTGATAGCGCCGGGCGCCATGCCCTCGGCCACTTCGGCAGGAGTGCGCACGTCAATGAGCACGGCACCCGCCTTGCTCATTTCTAAAGCCTTGTTCCAGTCAATATCCGTAATGGTGGCCTTAGGTGCTTCTGCCGCAGGTGCTGCTTCTACCGACTGTGCCGGCGTCGCAGGGGCTACAGCCGCCACAGCCGCCGGAGCTTTCTTCTCTACGGTTGCAGCCTCTTGCTTGGGAGTTTCGTTACAACCGGCCACAAGAAAAGCCGTACAGAAAGCAAGACCAATCAACTTTTTCATATTATACCTCTTTGTTTTGAAAATCTAGTCTAATATAAGCGCACAGAGCCTGCAAGGCAACGCCGCTCTTTTCTTTCAAGGGCACCGCGTTAAAGAACATAGGACAATCCAGCTCGTCGCCCTCGGATTTCCAGGACACGCGACGGCCCGTTTCAAAAACCTCTGTCAGAACCTTATTAAAATACAACAGGGGCTTTGAGAACGCCACACTGCTCAAGGGCTTACCCTGAATCGAAGCCAAGTCATCTACATGGAAGGCATTGGCAAAGCATTGGTTCGCCCCAAGAATCTTGAATTCCCTATCTACCCAGAAAACCCGCAAATCAGGCAAGGACAAAGCCGCCGAGAAAAGAGCATTTTCATTATGGTCCGGATCAAAAACAAAATTATCCATCATCAGGTCCAGGCGGTTCGCCACACCCCGGAACACCAGGTTACCCTCTTCATCAAAAGCGATCAGGCCACGAAGGTTGTACCAAAAAACGTTTCCTTTCTTGTTGAAAAGGCGAATCTTCACCGGAGGATACAACTTATTCTTTTCGATAATGCTGTTGTCCGCCTTGTATTCCAGAATGTAGCGGTTCATCAGCTTATCTAAAAGGGCGGCATCCTCTTCGGGCATAATTTTTGAAAGTTCCACGCCTCCGGCAGATCGGGGAAGTATCTGGAAGTCTTCATCCACGATGGGTGTCAAGAATGTCACCAACCGTTTTTCCACATCCAGGCTCCACAAGAAATCCCCTGTCGTTTTCAACATCAAGTCCAGGGTATCCTGCAAATTCTGGCGTTCCCTGCGGGTTTCCTGTTCCCTGGTTATATTTTTCAGAAAACACACATAATGGTATTCCGACAGGGACGCCCGATAAATGAAACACCGCAGTTCATACCACAGAACATCCCTGTCTTCCAATTTTACCGAAAAGAGAAATGGGATATCCCTATGCTTTTCTGTTTCCTCGAAAAACAGCCGCATCCTGCCCCAATCCTTGGGGTCAAGGAGCTCTTGTAAGCTCTGTCCCTGAACTAATTTTTCTAGCAGAGGTTCTTCGGCAAAAAGAGGCATGCTGTACAGGTAATCCAGATTCTGGGACAGCACCACGATCCCTTCGTTCACGTTATTGCCAAAGCGCTTGTAGAACTTTTGTTTTTTTCGGCTATCCCTGAGCAGCATAAAGCATACCAGGCAAACCACCACAAGCAGGACTCCGATGGCCACCGAAGCCATAGCCCAGTCAATACTTCCGATTTTGGGAATCTCCGTCATACTTTTGAAAATACAATTTTTTTCGGAGCCACAACCCATTCCACCCCAGATTTCCGTTGCCAAAGCCGTGAGTTTCGCCCCATTCCAGAAATTTCAGGTTCAGGACCAGTTCCACCCCCACGCTAAACCGCGGGAATGTATAAAAACTAGAAAGCGTGCCAAGCCTGAAATAGAAATCGTGGCCTACTCCCAAAGATTTGCCGTCCGATTCCACCGACAGGGAAAACACTTCGGTCGGCTTCCACAAAAGACTTCCCATTCCCGTCCAGGTTTCGTCGGTAAAGCCCATGGTCCAGAGGCTTCCGTACACGTTGCCCCATCGAAGGCCCGCACCAGCCTTTATGCGGTGGCGGACCCAACTCGCTTCCCGAGGGACATAATCCAGCAGGGTTCCGTAGCCCGCACCAAATACCGCAGGGCCTAACCCGTAAGCCCCATCCAGTTCCCCGTAGTGTTCCCTGAAAAGGCTATCCATCTCGCTATAAGAGTAGAAGAACGCCACCCGGTAAAGCCTGCTTCCCCATTCCCCGGCAGCGCTCATAGCCCACCGGTCATATACCTCCGGCACGTTCCAGTACGAAAACCCGAAGGCAGGCTCCCCCACCCTTGCCGGACTGGAACACCATCCAGAAAGCCCCGATGAACCCGCCACACTTTTTTTCACAAAGGGCACTGGCGAATCCAGGCCGAAAACGAAACCCGCCAGCAGGAACACCAGCAGAAAACTACGGACGCACGACAATTCCCACCACCTTTTCAAAAGAACCCGCCGAAATCCTGACATAGGCCGCACCCACCCCCGTATAATCCTGCACCGGCACATTCCACCAGGCGTTGGACATGGCTGGCGCCTTCTGTTTCCAGACCACCTGGCCCGCGCTGTCCAGCAGGTTCAACATTACCTCCCGGTCGCTCTCCACCTTTACCCGCAAAGGATCTCCCCGCTTTCGCAAAACCCTTGACGATAGTTTGTATACAACCGGTTCTTCGCCATATTTTTCAGAATGCCTACCCTGAAACCCCGGAGTATTTTCAGCCACTCCAGTCTTAGGGTTAAATCCCGACGGACAGCTCACCGTGAACTTGTCCCAACCGACACTATCCAAAACGGCATCGCCATAGCAAAGCGAAAAGGAGCCCGCCGTATTGTTCAGATAACCGATGGAAGCCTGCACCATTTTCACATCCTTATACACTATCTGCTCCCGCAAGGCTGTCGTATCCCTGGACACGAGAACGCTTTCGTAAGGTCCGATGGAATCGGCATCAGCACCCCAAAAGTTTCCGCGACTGCAGTGCCTGATTTTGGACAGGGAAAGCGCCATCTGGGAAGCATTATAGACTTCAATCCATTCGGGCATGGGCTCTTCCGGACAATGGTGCACCTCGGTGACCATCAAGGGGGAATTACCCACCTGGGCCACCAGGGTATCAACGCTGTTGTTTACGGAGATTTCGTCGTCGGGCACATGCAAGTGCAACAGAACTGGACTCTTGACCGGAATGGCGAAAGAGAAAAATTCATGGACATGCGCCGAATCGTTCTTGCCCGAACTCGGACGATACAAGTCCAGATACCCATAATGCAGCCAAGTGTTTTTGCAGCCCGAAACCCTGCCGGACACCCACCAATGGTCTTCCCTGAATTCGTACTCCACACGGGATATCCCGCAGTCGTCCAGGTCCAGTTCGTAAAGTGGATTTCCGTACCCAGGCGTAGGTTCGTCCAAAACCCACTGGTCCCCGTAGCCCTTGCGCTGAAACGACTTGCCGGCCTTCGGCTTGTCGAGATGGATTGAGTCCACGCAGGTTTTCGCCTGCAATTTCCAGACGGACTCCCGGGAATTGGGCAGGCTGTAACTGCCCAGGTCGCCACAGGTAATTCCATCCTTGTCCGGACACAAGGCGTTCCCGTGAGAAAGAACAAAGCGGCCACCCTCCGGATAAGGAAAACTAAGCGCCGCCTTTCCGTCCAGGAAAACAAAAAGGGACTCCGCCCGGAAAGAGGAATCCATGCGGATTTCCACGAACTCCCCCTGCTGGTCCGGCACCTCTGTCGGGTCAGGGAATATTTCCACAAACTGGGGGCAGGCCACCGCCAGGGAGGAAACGAACAAGATGTATTTCAAGACAAACCCCTAGGGGTTTTCCCTTACTGCTACCCCGAAGGGTGCCACCTTGCGGAACAGGTCAGGGGGCTCAATCCACGGCGTAGTCGCCTGGGAGCATATAGGCAAGAGGATTCACCGGGTTGTTGTTCACCCAGACTTCGTAATGAAGATGAGGACCAACGGAACGGCCAGTGTTTCCCATATAACCGATAATCTGGTAACGGCGGACAAACTGCCCAGGATTGACCAGGGACATCTGCATGTGGCCATAGCGGGTCACAATCCCGTTGCCATGATTGATAGTCACGAAGTTTCCAAAAGTAGAGCTCATCTGGGCCACATCCACCACACCGTCGGCAGAAGCATAGATGGGAGTCCAGCGGTCATTGGCAATATCCACGCCATAATGCATCTTGCCCACCTCGCCCGTAACCGGGTGGATACGCGGGCCAAAGGAAGAAGCGTAACGGCCCTGGGTGGGCGAAATAGAAGGCACAAAGCGCCAGGCGGACTGTTTCTGCTTGATAAAATCGGTCAGGTTGTAGAATGCGCCGCTGTTGTTGTCCAGCTTGCCCTGCAGGCGGTTCGCCTCGTCCCTGAGGTTCGCCATCTTTTCGAACACGGGGGACGTTTCCATGAGCAACTTGGACTTGGGCTCTACGGAACCGCCAGTACCCAGGCTGCGCTCCTCTTCGTCGGGCAGGGGCAGACCGTACTTGGAATGAAGCCGCTGTTCGTCACCGAGAAAATCTGCAGACGTGCGGTTCAGGTAATCCACCGTCCCCTGAATCTGGGAGAGGTCGCGGTCCAATTCGGCCCGGTCTTCTAGGACGTGGTTCAGCAGACCACGATAGACGGTCGTCGCCGCAAACTGGGCCAAGAAAAGCAAAAAGCCCACCACCAGCAGGAACTTCAAAATTGGAAGCCCGCGGAACACCAAAGACGGCACGTGGAGGGTCACGGACCGTGAGGAATTCTGAAAGTGTATAGTGGTCTTTGCAAAATTCACGGCGCAAAAGATAGAAAAATGAGGGCCTTCAAAACACCCCTGGGCCCTTTTTTCCGTTTTTCCAAAAAATTTGGCGTTTTTGAGTCAAAAAGAGGGATTCCCAGCCTCGCGCCTCAAAGTTCACATTCCTCATTGCCCACTCCACACCTTCTTACTCAAGCGGATCCTCGCCTGTGCGAGGATGACACCTCTTGAGACCGTCTGTCCTAGCCCCTAAATCCTAGCCCCTAGATCCTAACCCCTAGATCCTAGCCCCTAGATCCTAACCCCTAAATCCCCATTTTCTCAAAAAAACATATACATTATTAAAAGTTTTTATGTAAATTACAGGAACGGGCCCTGAAAAGCCCCTTTACCCTTTGGAGATATTATGAGCTTACTGGATGCATTTAAACCGAAATGGCAGAATTCCAACCCCGACAAGCGTATCGAGGCCGTCGAGGAAATGGGACCTTCCAATCAGGACACCTTTGAACGAATCGCCCTGTACGACGAGGAACCCAAAGTCCGCACGGCAGCCGTCAAGAAACTGACGGTGATTTCCGCCCTCGCACAGATTTCGAAAAACGACAAGGACGCCCATGTCCGTCGCCTGGCCGAGTCCCGCTATTTCGATGAAATTGTCCGCAAGCTCAAGGATTCCCGCGCAGCCTCCCCCGAGGCCCTGCGCTTTATCAACGAACTGAAAGACACCCGCTACGCCGAAGACCTGATCAAGAACCTGCCCTCCTCCGAGCTCCGCCTGGAGCTGGTGA
The DNA here is from genome assembly GCA_902768715.1 of Fibrobacter succinogenes. Classification (GTDB taxonomy): domain Bacteria; phylum Fibrobacterota; class Fibrobacteria; order Fibrobacterales; family Fibrobacteraceae; genus Fibrobacter; species Fibrobacter succinogenes_L. The sequence continues at coordinate 36,753 of CACXMH010000003.1, forward strand.
AGCTGGTAAGCAAGGCGAACCTGCTCGCCATCGCCGCCACCAAGGATGCCGTCGAGAAGGTGGCCATGGAAGCGGTGAACAAGCTTTCTTCGGAAAGCCTGCTTCAAGAAGTGGCCAAGTCTTCCAAGCACACCTCCGTGCGCAAGGTGGCCGCCGACAAGGTCAAGGCCATGCAAGACGCCGCCGATGGCGGAAAGCGCGCCCAGATGCTCCTGATGAGCAAGCGGGAAGCCCTTATCCAGCAGGCCCACCACCTGGCCGCCCAGAAAGACCCCATTTCTGTAAAGGGCCAATTTGAAGAACTGATGGAGGAAGCCAAGGCCCTGGGGATGGGCCCTGCCCAAGCCACTCTGGACGGAATCTACGCCAGCTTCGTCAAGTTCTGCGACGAGGCCGATGCCGCCCGCATTGCCGCCGAAAAGGCCGAAGCCGAAAAGCAAGCCCTTGTTGACCACCTGATGGAAACTTGCGCCGAGCTGGAAACCCTGGTAAACGAGAACAAGCTCCAGGAAAACATGGAACGGGCAGACCAGATTATCGCCGAATGGAACGAGAACAAGTCCAAGATGACTCCCGATGCCATCCGCAAGTTCAACCAGCTGTTCTTCAAGGTCCAGGACTTGAAAAAGAAGGAAGCTCCTGCCGAAGAAGGAGAAGCCACCGAAGAGAAGGAATCCAACCGCAGGGAACTTCTGGACCAGCTTCAGGCCCTCGCCGATACGGAATGCTCCGAAACCACTTCAAAGCACCTCCACGGCATTGTCCGGGAATGGGAAAAGCTTCCCCTGCTGGAAGGCAGCGACCCCGAACTGCAAGAATACAACTCTCTCCGTAGCAAGCTGGGCGAAAAAATTGCGGCCTTCAACGCCTCCGCCCAGGAACGCTTCGAAAAGAATTCCGAAAAGCTCAAGGCCATCATCGAACGGGTCAAGGGCTTCAACGAAAACGAAGACTTCAAGGAACTGAGCCTCAAGCTCAGGGCAGCCTTCCAGGAATGGAAGGACATCGTAGGCGACCAGAAATTCAAGTACCACGAGCTGTGGCTGGAATACAAGTCCGCCACGGAACGTTTCCAGGAAATGCGCCAGTGGCAGTCTTGGCACAACGAGAATGACAGGGCATCCATCCTCGACGAACTGGAACTGCTTTCTAAGGAAGAAGGCAGCCAAGAAGTGCTGGACAAGCTCAAGAATCTCGCCACCAAGTGGAAAAACATCGGGCCCATTTCGCCCACCAAGTTTGCGGAATTCAAGGACCGTTTCCAGGGCCTGTTCGAAAAAATCAAGGAGAACTGCGCTCCCTTTATCGAAGAGCGCATGGCTCAAAGGGTCAAGAACCTTGCCGACAAGGAAGCCCTCTGCCAAAAGGCCGAAGAGCTTTTGAACAACGCCGAAATTTTCTGGAAGGACAAGTTCAAGGCCATGCAGGAAATCCAGGAATCCTGGAAGAACATCGGCATGGTTCCGAAAGAAAGCCTTGCCGCCCTGATGGAACGCTTCAAGAAGGTGACCGGCGAGTTCTACGCCAAGCACAAGGAAATCCTGAAACAAGAGGACAAAACCCGCGAAGAGAACTACGAGCGCAAGCTCAAGCTCTGCGAAGAGGCCGAAGCCCTGACGGAATCTACCGACTGGAACGCCACCTCCGGCAAGCTCAAGCAGCTGCAGGAATCCTGGAAGACCATCGGTCCTGTGCCCAAGAGCAAGTCCGAAGAAATCTGGGCCCGCTTCCGCAGCGCCTGCGACGGATTCTTCGAGAAGAAGCGTGGCCATTTCGAAGAGATGGACGCCGCCAAGCAGGAGAACCTGAAAAAGAAAGAAGACCTCTGCGCAAAGCTGGAGGCCCTGGACCTTTCAAACATCAGCCAGGAACTGGTGGATACCGTCAAGGGTCTTGAAGCCGAATGGAAAGAAATCGGCATGGTTCCCAAAGATGCCATCGAGACAATCAACAGCCGCTTTGCAAGCTTCGTGAACCAGTTCATGGACAAGTACGCCCAAGTGAACGAAGACATCAAGAAGCAGCTCGCCGACATCAAGGCGAAAAAGCAGGAGATGATCGAGAAGGTAAAACAGTTTGCCGAAAGCGCCGGCAGCAACCAGCTGGCCGATGCCGTCCGCGACCTCCAGAAGGAATGGCGGGAACTGGGTTCCTGCGGTCTAGACGAAGTGAACCTGCAGAAGGACTTCCGTGAAATCTGCGACGACTTCTTCAGCCGGCGCCGTGACCAGCTGGATATACAGGAACAGGCCCGTCAGAATAACCTGCAAAAGAAGATCCTGCTGTGCGAACAGGCCGAAGACCTGCTCACCGACCTGAGCGAACAGACCGTCGGCGGCGCCATGAACAAGGTGAAGCACCTCCGCCGCCTGTGGAAAGAGGTAGGCGCCGTGCCCCGTAGCGAATCCGACAAGGTGTGGAAGCGGTTCAATTCTGCCTGCGACCAGGTGTTCGCCTTCGGCCGCAAGGACGAAGCCAAGCCCGAAGCGGAACAGCCCAATGGGTAGTTTATAAAAATGTGTGATGTGAAATGTGTGATGTGTAATTACTCATTATGCACTTCACATTACCATTCTGACCGCTAAAATGAAATTTCCTCCCTGGACAAGAGTTGACGAGGCTGTCCGGCTATTGCAGGACGGCCAGGTGGTGGCTATACCTACAGAAACGGTTTACGGCCTTGCAGGAAACGCGTACAATCCCGACGCCCTGGCAAAGATTTTTGCCGCAAAAGAGCGCCCCACCTTCGACCCCCTGATTGTCCATATCTGCGACATCAAGCAGCTGGCCGACGTGGCCCGGGACATTCCCGATGCCGCCTACCGGCTGGCCGAAGCCTACTGGCCCGGGCCCATGACGCTGGTGCTCCCCAAGAAGGACTGCATCCCGGACCTGGCCACCAGCGGGCTTCCGTCGGTAGCGGTGCGGTTCCCGTCGCACCCGGTAGCACAAGAAATTATCCGGAAGTCAAACCTTCCCTTGGCCGCACCTAGCGCGAACCTTTTCAAGCATGTAAGCCCGACGACGGCTATGCATGTGGCCGAACAGCTGAGCGGACGCATCGCAGGCATTGTCGATGGCGGGCCATGCCAGGTAGGCGTAGAAAGCGCCATCATTTCCCTGTTGAACGAGACGCCCACAATCCTTCGACCGGGCGCCGTCACCGCCGAAATGGTGGAGCGGGTTCTCGGGAAGGTGGCGTTAGGCGTTTCCAGCTCCAAACCCGGCAAACCCATGGCGGCGCCCGGACAGTTGGATACCCACTACAGGCCACAGGTTCCGCTATATTATGGGCCAATAAAAAAAGACTACAAGTTGCCGACCCGAACCGTGAGAATCGCATTCGGGACGACAGAAGGTCCCATTCCAGAAACAGTTAATTTATCCAAAACAGGCGACCTGGTAGAAGCCACCGCCAAACTATACGCCCTGATGCACGAACTGGACAGGCCTGAATACGACCTGATTCTAGTGGACCCCATTCCGGACACGGGACTGGGGATGGCGTTGAACGACCGACTGCGGCGCGCGAGTATCAAGAAGCTTTAGTAAAGCACATGGATCCTCGCCGGAGTTTACCCTGAGCGAAGTCGAAGGGCGTCGAGGATGACGTGAAGGAAAAGCAAAGGGCCTCGGTAAATACCGAAGCCCTTCGTTGTAATCTCAAGTAGTAGAATTACTTTTCGATTTCGTACTGAGCAACCAGGTTGCCTTCAGCGTCCAGAGCGCGGACAACGTTTTCGTCGCGCTGGAGGGTGAGGTTGGCCTTTTCGCCGTTGGCGGCGGTCACTTCGACGGACATGGTGCCATCGGCGTTCTTCACGGCGGCGATGGAGTTGCCCTGAGCGTCGGTTTCATGGTAGGAATCGCCAGAAGCCAGCGGGTTGGAACCGGTCCAGAATTCGATGGTGTTGAGAACCAGACCGTCCACCAGGAACAAGCAGATGCCGTACACCGGAATCCACATCATGAGGAAGTGGACGATAGAGTTGATCCACTTGTCACCCAGGGTGCCGTTCCAGTCATGGAGCTTGTTGAAGCAGGCGTTAGAGCCGTAGCAGCCGGAGAGAACGATCATGCCGGCAGCAAGAAGGGTAGCGATACCTTTTTTCATTTTTTTATTACTCCTTAAGGATTGAGTTTATCGTAATTACGACAAAAAAAATATAACTAAAAAGGAGCAAATTTGGCTATTCCCCCTTTTTACGCTCCAATTCTTTTGATATAAATCACCTTTTGTTCTACGCAAAAATTGCGTAGAACATAAAAACATCCGCTTTTCTTCTTATGTTTGTCCATACACCGCCCCTTTTTATTAAATTCATGGTTCAGCCCCATGAAAGAACCTAGAGCTACAAGATTCTCACAAAGTATCATTTTCAAGAGCCTGTTGCTCCTGATCCTTTCGACCATATTGATTGCCTCCATCAGTATTTTCTTTTTCGCCAAGGGTCAAATAAAAGCCCTTACCAATTGGAGCAGCGACAATAACCGTACCCAGCTTCGGCAGATGGTCTTCGCCGCGAACAACGAAATCCGACTGTTCGCCAACCGAATCATCTTCCTCACCCACACCACCGAAATCCAAAGCCTGGATTCCGCCATTGCGGGCGCCTACATCAACAGCGACAACATCGCCTCCCTGTTCAACGACGACGAGACCATCAACCTCTATGACGACGAAAACAACCTGATTTGCGAAAGGAAAAACGACTTTGCCGATGAACAGGTTCAGCTTCATTTTGAAATTTCTAAAATTCCCAAGCACAATTCCTATTTCAGCCCCTGGTGCATCAACGACGACCACTCCATGCCCACCCGCATTTTCTCTTCTGAAGTCATCGGAGAAGAAAAAGAAAAGGGCGTTCTTCTGGCAAACTTTTCCTTTGAACGACTTGAAAAGTACTTTGCCGACTGCAAGGTGGGCAAGAACGGTTTTGTCATTGCCATCACCGAAAAAGGGGAAATCCTGTACCTGCCCAGTTTCAAGGAAACCGGCCGCAAACGCATGAACATAACCGAACTCGGTTTCGAAAATTTCCAGCCCCAAAGGTTTGAGACCCCGGGGCCCTACTTTGTGAAACTCAGAAACGGAAGCGAATATCTTGTCAATTATGAGTACAGCCACGCTTTCCAGTTCGGACTGCTTTCGCTGCAGCCCCGTAGAGAAATCGAAGACATGGCTTCGGCCATCAAGCAGTCCAGCATGCTATTCCTTGTTGGCACCATCATTGCCACCTGCCTCATTTCGTTCTGGATGTTCCTCTTTTTGGGCAAGCCCCTGAACAAGCTGATTGTCCACATGAAGAAAATTACCAACGACAACATCGACACCCCCGAAATCAGGTTCGGCAGGCGTGACGACGAAGTGGGCCAGCTGTCCAAGGCGTTCAACCTGATGCACGAAACCATCAGGCGGCAGTTCAAGGAATTGCAGTCCCATAGGGAGCTCCTGGAACAGGAGGTGACCGAAAGAACGCAGGAACTGGAAGAGGCCAACAAGAAACTCCGCATCATGTCCAGGACCGACGAACTGACGGGACTACCCAACCGCCGGAACATTCACGAGTGCATCGAAAACGAGGTCAGCCGCATTTCCAGGTCACACAAGCCATTCTGCTTTGTGTTTATCGATATCGACCATTTCAAGAGAATTAACGACACCTACGGACACGCCTGTGGCGACGAAGTGCTGAAATCCGTTGCACAGACCATCCGCGGAATGTTGCGGAACTACGACATCGTGGGCCGCTATGGCGGCGAAGAATTTTTGGTGCTTCTTCCCGAGACCGACTTGGACGGGGCTGCCGTTGTGGCCGAACGGTTCCGCAAGCAGGTCGAGGAACAATCCATCAAGCACGCCGACTTTCTCATCAACGTCACCATTACCCTGGGCGTCGCCAAATACGACGGCCGCCTAGGCGCCGACCGCAGTATTCAGATGGCGGACAAGGCCCTGTACGAGGGCAAGGAATCCGGCAGGAACAAGGTAGTGGTCTGGAGTCCTGACAGAATCTCCGAAGAGGACTACCGTGCCGCGGCCATGGAAATGGCCCGTAACAGATAAACTAATGTGGAATAAGCGTCAGGTTCTGCTTAAGGACCTTCAGCTGTTGCTTTGAAAATTCCGTCATTGTTTTTTCGGAACTTACAGGGAACATGAACAGGTGGGCGTCCGGACAGTCGCTTTCGTTAAAGGCGACCCCGTAAGCTCGCGAATCCATCATCTTGACCCCGTAATAGGGCATCCGGTAATCTACAGACGCCTTACCTTCCCCTTTCTTATACAGACCGCTGGTCAATAGGTCCGGACAATATGGGGTGTCTTCGAAGCCATCTTCCAGAACGGACAGGTCGTGATAATTCTCTAAATCTTCCCAGGTAGAGGTGGTGTGCCGAAGCCCAAAGAAATGGCCCGTTTCGTGCACCGCCACCTTCACGATTTCTTCGGCGGAGAGGGCGCGCTCTCCTGTTGTCGTGAGAACATGACTCCCGACAATAACGGTACTCTCGTCGCCCCCTACAAGGTTGGCCGCAAAGAGACCGGCAAAGCCCAGAACGTTCAGTTCGTCGATTCGGTGCACCAGCACAATATCCAGAGCCTCCGTAACACCCTTTGCAGGCCAGTTCCCTAGTTCGGAGAGGGACGTCCCCTTGGAGGGACTTTCTGCCCGCCAGTATCTGTCGGGAGAGTACTTGCGCCCAAGGGTCGGATGGTTTTCTGCGTAGTTGACATAAACCGTATCGATGACAAAGGAGGTATAACTCTTGCGGAAGGCCTGCACCAAAAGCCGCGACAGGTCATCAAAGCCATCTACTCCCTCGATAGGGTCGATAAGTCCCACAGGAATCAGGTTCAGGGAAAGGTGATTGGAATACTTGCCCGAGCCTTCGAATTTTACGTTTCTGGTCTTGCCCCTGTAATAGTCGTTGTTTTCAACCAGCGTAAGCGCCCACAATGATTTTTCGTTTTCTTCGCAAACAAATGTGAAGACATATCGACCACCGACAACCTGAGGTTTCACGGTTTCCACCTTAGAAATTCCGGAGCCGCCATTTTGATTAGAATAAATGCGGAACAGTTGCATCTTGGGAGCTTCATAGGCAGAATCCACCTCGAAAGAAAGGGTGTAGAGCCCGTCCGGATGCACAATCATCAAGACTCCCGTAGAAAGGTTCGCATCGATAGAATCCCCTAGACCCGGATCATTAGGGAACATGGAAAACAACATATTATTCTGCGGGTAAACGGTCCTTTCCGGGTCAGAATCTTCGCTACAGGACGAGAAAAAAAGGGAAAAAGAAAGAAAAGTGAAAAAAATGAACAGTGGGTAGGCTTTTTTTGCACCAAAAAAGCGTCTTATACATAGAGGGGCAAAAAATTTTGGCCTGACCATGCCCCAAAGGTACAAAAACAAGTCGCAAAGGATTGTACAGAATGAAGCTTTTTTCTTCTTTTCGAGATTTGACATTTCCCCTGGCGGGGAAACCCGCCCTGGTAGCTGCCTTCACGATAATGGCAGTCATAACCGCCTTTGAAAAGCCCCTTTACGGAGCAGTTCTCCTGGCCTTGTTGTGGAGCCTTGCCCATGTTTCTGGAAAATTCACCCAGCGGGTGGTGCTGGCGACGCTGCTCACGGGAATCGGGAGCATTCTGATTTCGGCACGGGTATTTTCGAGTGGGGTGACGACCGCAAATCAGGTCATAACAGAGCCAGGTTCGCAGGTCGTAACTGTGCCTGGTTCGCAGGTCGTAACTGTGCCGCCGAAGGAGGGTTGCGGCACAGTAGAGGCGGTGCTGCCTCGGAGCAACGGAGTTGCGTTTGTGGTGATGGTCAGATCCGCGCAAGTCATGACAGCCGCGAAGGTCGCAGAGGTCGATAAGAAGGTCACGACAGCGCCGAATCGTTCGGTCGCAGAATCTGCCGAAACCTACCGCGTGCGCTTTACCGAAAAGCGCCTCCTTGCACAATTGCCGGAACCCGGAGACTCCCTCTGTTACGAGGCGTCCTGGTACCCGGTGGAACCGCCCACAGTTCCTGGAGCCTTCGATACCCGAAAGTGGCTGGACAGCCAGAATCTTGCCGCCTACGGAAAAATGCTGCACTGGAAAAGCTGGCGGGGCGGCTGGACTTTCGAGCGGAGCTTTTACCATTTCAGGAACTGGATCCGCCAAAAGCTGTCGCGGTTCTTGGACCCGGCAGAAACGGGACTGTTGATGGGGCTTTTGGCCGGAGACCGGAGCGGCATACCCGAGGCCCTGCGGAGCGATTTCCAACGGTCGGGACTAGTACACGTTCTAGCGATTAGCGGTTTCCATGTGGTGCTGCTGGCAGGGCTCCTGATGACGTTTCTGAAAGCGACGGGACTCCCCCACAGGATTGTGCGGGTGGTGGGAATCTTACTCCTTGCCATATACGTGCCCGTCACCGGCGGCTCCCCTGCGGTGACCCGGGCCGTCATCATGTTTGCCGTTCCGCAAGTGGGCATGCTTTTTCAGCGACCGGCAGGTGCGCTGAACAGCCTGGGAGTAGCCCTAATCTTTATACTTTTGCCGAACCCGCAGGTGCTCTGGAATCCTGGATTCCAGCTGTCGGCGGCAGCTACCGCCGGAATCATTCTCGGGTCCAGCCACAATCCCCTGAAGGCGCTTCCCGAAGGTCTTTCGAAGAACAGGCTGTGGGGCAAGTTTCAAAGTTTTATACTGGAGCCCACCTACACCACCGTCTGCGCCACCCTAGCGACGGCACCATTCCTGATTTACCATTTCAAGACTCTCGCCCCCCTCGCCTGGCTCGGGAATATCGTCATCGTCCCCCTGATTTCTTGGGGAATGGAAGCCGGGCTTTTTGCATTGCTTTCGCCTTTCGACTTTCTGGCAGGGACCTTCTGTAGCGCCGCTTCGGTACTGCTTAGGAGTGCCAGCCTGTTGACTCGCCTGCTTTCCGATTCCTCGGTGGCTTCGGTAACAGTGGGGCCCTACCCACCCTTTGTGCTTTTGCTGATGGGTTTTGCGTTTGCCCTGCTTACCAGCATCCGCAAAAACAGGCTTGGCGCCATCCTTTTCGCCCTGGGCCTCCTTTTCTTTTCGGGCTTTTATTTTGCATGCAACTACCGTGATGTGGTCTGGCCCACCTGGAGCCTTACCGCCATCGACATCGGGCAGGGGGACGCCATACTGATTACCACCCCTTCGAGGAAAAACATCCTAGTCGATAGCGGGCCCAATGACCGCAGGGACTCGGGCAAGGATATCATAGTTCCCTATTTGCGACATTCCGGAATCCTAAAGCTGGACGCCCTTGTGGTGACACACGCCGACGCCGACCATTTCGGCGGGGTCCTCGGAATTGTAAAAAGTTTTCCCGTCAAGGAACTCTGGGTCAGCGAATGCGCAAGGCTGGAGCCGAAACCCGCCTGGATTAAAACGATGGCCGTGGCGCTGGAGCGGGGAATCCCCCTGCGGGATATCGGCCGAGGGTTCACCTGGTCCGAGAACTTTTTCGAGATTCGGGCCCTGCACCCTGTTTCTAGCGGCAAGTGCGCAGAGACCAACGAAGAAAGCATCACCTTCCGGGTGAAGGGCCTGGGGCATTCCGCCATCTTGACCGGAGACTTGACGGTGGCGGGCGAAAAGAAGATCCTCCGGTCTCACGCCTTCTTGAAAAGCGACGTGCTGAAGCTGGGCCATCACGGGAGCAAGACGTCTAGCAGCAGGAACTTTTTGACGGCGGTAGGCCCAAAGCTCGCCCTGGTGTCCAGCGGGCGGAAGAACAGGTTCCGTCACCCCCACAAGCAGGTGGTGGAACGACTCGATTCCTTGGGAATTCCCTACCTGAACACAGCAAAGCGCGGGACCATCACCGTGCAGTTTACCCCCGACACCATGCTGGTGGAGACGATGCTACCGAGGGATATGACTGAGAGAGGAAATTAAACCTATTGACAAAAAAAACAGTGGATATATATATTATATATGAAACGCAACTATGACTTCAGCAATGCGGTAAAGAATCCGTATGCAAAAAAAATTGAAGAAAACGATTTGCATCAACATCAGCGAATCGGTCCTCGCCTATTTTAAGGAACTCGCCGAAAAAACCGGGATTCCCTACCAGACTCTAATCAACATGTTCCTTACGCAGGCCAAAGCCGAAAAGATGGAACCAAAATTTATCGCAAAACCACCTCGAAAAAAACAGGTGGCATAAAACAAGCGACATAAAAGTCCCGCTTTGTTATTTCCCCCGTATCGTCAGTTTACATTTTTCAACTTTTCTTCTTCAGGAGGAATCGTTATGCCGTTGACATTTTCCTTGATGGAAATCAACAAAATCCCAGAAATCCATCTTTTTTTTCTGATTTTTTCAGCGTCAAAACGCTTGCGAACCTGCATAAAATAAGGTATATTCAGAAAGCAGGTCTTATAGGGGCTCTTTATGAGCAGGGATAAAACTTTAATGATATCCGCAGCATTATGTTTCCTTCTAGGAAGCTGTACGCTCAATGAAGAAAACGTAAATTGTTATGAAGCAAATCTTTTTGCTAGTATTAATTTATTGACAACGACTAAAATTGATAGTACTAAACTTAGTTGCAATAATAAGGATTTTAGATTTTTTAACGAATCTTTTATTTGTATGGATACAACCATATCAACACATTTCATTACCGACACTATTTCACAGTTGGGAAAATATACTTGTTCTAGGGACTATCCACTATGGTACGCATATCATTTTTTCAGCACTCCTTTTAACAAGATAGAATTAGAATCAACGAAACTGAATTTGATTATTTATGGCTCGGAAATCGAACAGAAAATCGACATATCGGAATTCATCAGTGGTGGTCAGATCACCAACATAATCACAGAAAAAGATACCGTAAATTGGTTTTCACAGGACGAGAATTTTGTAGTACCTTATTTTTCCGATTATAAGTCTCCTTTGTTATCAATTCGTTTAGGTTGCCGTGACGGCTACTGTTTTGCAACCTTGCCAATAACCGAATCAGAATTTTGTTATGACCATTCTCTATGAAGAATTTTATGCGACAAAAAAACTCAATTTGGTTCAATATCAGCAAATCAAGCTAAATTTATAGTCTTATAGAGGCTCTTTATGAGCAGGGATAAAACCAGAACAGAAAAACCTGTTATAATTCCTGGAAATTGCCGATAATACGCAAGTGATCAGGACTCTCGGCGGAATCTCGCAGGGACTAACAGTCACAAGAGTTTCCTCCTGTAGCAACGGTTCTTTCCAGTAAAATATCGAGGGAAAGATTTGTTAAAGGAGAAGCCCCGTCAAGCGGGGCATGACATGAGGGTGCGGGGTGTTAGGGGCAGAGCCCCTAGGAGAGGGGGTGATGGAAGACTTGGCGAGATCGTTGGATTGTGATTGCTTCACCCCTATTCGGGGTTCGCAATGACACTGCCGACTTCTGTCTAATCGCCAAGGCTGCAATCAGGGGGAGGCGTCCCCCTTTCAATAAAAAGCTACCGGCCGTTCAACAGGATTCGGGCGGGGTTGTGGAGGATGCCGTTGGAGGCGATGGAGCTGTACCCCTCGTGGACAGAGGCGATGGGGTGACCCGCTTCGTCAAAGAGGTCCGACTCCCCTTCGATGGTGGTGAACTTTCCGCCCGCTTCCTGGAACAGCAGCGGATAGGCGGCGATGTCCCACAGGGAGACAACAGGGTCCACCATCACTTCGGCACGACCCGATGCCACCAGGTAATAACCGTAGCAATCGCCCCAACCGCGGTAAAGGTTTGCACTCCGGCGAAGTTTCGCGAAGCCCTCGCCAAAGCCCACCGTTTCCATGGTGTTCACCGTTCCCGAAAGCACCAGGGCGTCAGCCAGGGAATGGACTCTGGAACAGCGGACCGGATTTCCGTCCAGAAACGCGCCGCCGTCTTGAACCGCCCACACGGCACTATGCAGGGCCGGTATGCGGATAACGCTTGCCACGGGGACATTCTTGCGGTAAAGGGCGATCAGCGTACCGAACAGGGGAACGCCCCGAATAAAAGACTTGGTGCCGTCAATGGGATCCACAATCCAGCGGTATTCTTTATCCGAAAGGCCGTCGCCGAATTCTTCGCCCAAGACGCCAAAATCGGGAGTTTCCTTAAGCCAGAATTCACGGAGAAGTTCCTCGGTGCTCTTGTCGGCGAGAGTCACGGGGGTCCTGTCCGCTTTCCATTCGATGCTCAAGTCCCGGCGGAAGTATTTCAAGATGTTCTCTTCGGCCATCTCGGAAGCCTTGAGGGCGATTTTCAGAAGATCCAGGTTTGTAGCGGTCGCCGGCATCTAGGCCTCCTCTTTCCACTTTTTGACTAGGGCAATCAGAAGCTCGTTCTCTTCGGGCTTGCCCACCGTAACGCGCACGTATTCGGGCATACCGAAACTGGTAAGCCCGCGAATAATCATGCCGTTCCTTTCCAGGAAGGCCACAAGTTCCTTGGCCTTGGCGCCAATGTGCACGCAAATAAAGTTCGCCTGAGTAGGCAACACCTTGAAGCCGAGACCTTCAAAGGCCTTGCTCAAAAAGGCAATTCCGTCGGCGTTCATCTTGCGGGTGGCCTCTACGTGGTCAGTGTCGCCAAGGGCGGCGATGGCAGCTACCTGAGCGGCCTGGTTCACGTCAAAGGGAGGCTTCACCTTCCACAAATGACGGACCACTTCGGCACTGGCCATAGCGTAACCTACGCGAAGTCCTGCCAAGCCATAAATCTTGCTGAAGGTGCGGTTGATAAACAGGTTGGGGAATTCATCGAGGGCTCCCACCAGCTTGGGGTAGTCAGGAGCCGTGGCAAATTCGGAGTAGGCCTCGTCCAAGAAGACCAACACATTCTTCGGGACCTTCTTCAAGAAGTCGCGAATTTCGGTTTCGCTGTAATAAAGGCCCGTGGGGTTGTTGGGGTTGCAAATAAAGGCCACGCGGGTCTTGACATTTATGGCCTTGGCAAGGTCATCGAGACTGGTCTTGGACTCCCCTTCGCCTACGCCAACGAAATCCGCCCCGTTGGAAAGGGTGGTAAACTTGTAAACGGAAAAGGTGGGCGTGATGGCGACACAGTTGTCGCCCTGACGGATGAACGCCTTCCCCACCATGTCGATGATTTCGTCGGAGCCGTTGCCCACCACAATCTGTTCACGCTTGACGCCGAACTTTTCGGCCAGGGCGCGAATCATGGAAGGAGCGTCCCCGCGGGGGTATAGGTGCAGACTGTCCGCAATCTTGTGGAAGGCTTCCACCGCCTTGGGAGAAGCTCCCAGCGGGTTTTCGTTGGAGGCCAGCTTCACCACCTTGGTAAGGCCGTAACGTTCGCGGATTTCCTCGATGGATTTTCCGGGAACATAATCCGAAAGCTTGGACAATTCTGGACGGGGTTCAATCATAATCACCTCTTTTTCGCAAGAGCAAATCTAGTAATTCCATCGGATTATTTTAAATTTGGCTTCATGAAACGCCTTGCCGTACTCGCCACATTCATATTGGCCCTGTTCGCCACAAGCGCTTTTGCGCTGGACCCCATCTGGGACATGCACTACACCTTCGGCCCTGAAAGCCATAGGGCTCCCAAGTTCGGCGCAGGCGTCGGGCTCCGTTCCGACTTCGATTCCCACGTGCTGTTCCCCGCCAACATCATGGGGACCATTTCCAAGGACTTTGAAATCGGCGCGAAGATTGACATCGACACCTACAACCAGATGGACAACACCCAACTGTCGCTGGACATCGGCGGAAAATACCATCTGCAGCCTGGAAAGTTCATCGAGCTGGACGGTTACTTCGGACTGAACAGGAACAACGGCAGCGCAGTGATTCTCACCTACGGGACGGAACACTTTATCGCGAAGAACTTCTCCAACTTTTACGAGATGCGGGCGGGATTCCTGGACGGCGTGACCGGCGAAGACGGCTATGTGAAATTCGCCTTCGGTATGATCCCCACCCTGAATTTCGGCCACACGGTCCGGGTGATGATCGAAATCAACACCTCCGAAAGTGTGGGGCATATTTCCGACGACTTCATGATCGATATCATCCCCAAGCTGGAAGTAGCCCTTGGAGCGGCCCGTGTCCGCCTGGACTTTGATATCGGCATTATGCAAGAAAAGAACAATGATCAGAAGACCATTGCTCTTTATGTGATGACGGCGCTGTAGCAGCTTCGCTGCAGTGTGTAGTGTGGAGTGTGTAATGTGGAATGATTAATTTCACACCTCACATTACACATTTGTCACTTTACTGTAAATTTTCCACCATCATAATCAATGACTACGGGCTTTGCGGCACTTACGTCGCCAGCGAGAATGGCATGGCTCAGCGGGCGTTCCACGTTCCGTTCCAGATAACGCTGGATCGGCCGCGCGCCGAATTCCGGCTGGTAAGCACCATCGGCAATCGCTTCGAGAGCCTTGTCGGTCAGCGTGAGCTGCAAATCCTGACGGGCGGCGCGTTCAGCGAGGCCCTTGAATTTCAGTTTCACGATGTCCTTGATCTGCGGTTTCGTTAAGCTCTGGAACACCAACACTTCGTCCAAGCGGTTCAGGAATTCCGGACGGAAGAAGCCACGGAGTTCCGGCTCGATTTCCTTCAAGGTCACAGGCTTTGCATCACCCGCGCGGTTCTGGAAATGAGCGGCGCCCAGGTTCGACGTCATCAGAATCAAGGTGTTCTTGAAATTCACGGTACGGCCCTTGCCATCGGTCAAACGACCGTCGTCAAGCACCTGCAACAGCGTATTGAACACATCGGGGTGAGCCTTCTCGATTTCGTCGAGCAGAATCACGCAATACGGATGGGTACGCACGGCTTCGGTCAGCTGGCCGCCTTCTTCGTAGCCCACGTATCCCGGAGGCGCACCAATGAGTCGCGAAACACTATGCTTTTCCATGTATTCGCTCATGTCGATACGCACCAGCGCATTCTCGTCGTCAAACAGTTCCACGGCAAGCGCCTTCGCAAGTTCCGTCTTGCCTACACCCGTCGGGCCCAAGAACAAGAAACTACCAATCGGCGCATTCTCGCGGCTTAAACCGCTACGGTTACGGAGTATTGCTTCAGAAACCGCTTCCACAGCTTCGTCCTGGCCAATCACGCGGGCGTGCAGACGTTCGTCCAAGTGCAACAACTTGGCCTTTTCGCCTTCGCAAAGCTTGGTCACCGGAATTCCGGTCCAGCGGCTCACCACGAGAGCGATGGTTTCTTCCGTCACTTCTTCGCTCAAGTCGCCGTCGCTGGCGGACTTCTTGATTTCTTCCGTCTTCGCGGCGATTTCACGCTCCAGGTTCACAATCTTGTTGTACTTGAGTTCAGCGGCGCGGTTCAAGTCGTAGCGGGCTTCGGCCTGCTCCATCTCGTCCTTCGCCTGCTGCAAGGACTTCTTGAGCCCCTGCAACTCAGCATTCTTCGCGCGTCTTTCTTGCCAACGGTCCTGCATCAGCTTGACTGCAGCATCTGTCGTCGCGAGTTCTTCACGCAACTCTTTCAGGCGCTTTACACTGGTGTCGTCGGTTTCCTTCGCCAAGGCCTGCTCCTCGATTTTCATCTGGAGTTCCTTACGCTGCAAGGTGTCCAAGGCTTCGGGCACGGTGTCCATCTGTGTCTTCACAAGGCTTGCGGCTTCATCAATCAAGTCGATGGCCTTGTCCGGCAAGAAACGGTCACTGATGTAGCGGTTCGAAAGTTTCACCGCCGCCACAAGCGCGTTGTCGTGCAGACGCACGCCATGGTGCGCGTCAAAACCGTCCTTGATGCCACGGAGAATGGAGATAGATTCTTCTTCGCTGGGCTCGTCAACCTGCACGGGCTGGAAACGGCGTTCCAGGGCAGAATCCTTCTCGATGTACTTGCGGTATTCCTGCGTAGTGGTCGCACCGATGCAGTGCAGTTCACCACGGGCCAGTTTCGGCTTCAGCATGTTGCCCAAGTCCATGGAGCCTTCCGTCTTGCCCGCACCCACGATGGTGTGGATTTCATCGATGAACAAAAGCGTGTTGCCGTCTTCTTCAAGTGCGTCAAGCACCGCTTTCAGACGTTCCTCGAAATCGCCACGGTATTTTGCGCCCGCCATCAACGCAGACAAATCCAACGCAAACAACTTCTTGCCCTTCAAAGCGTCAGGTACATCGCCGCGGTAAATACGCTCGGCAAGGCCTTCCACAATGGCGGTCTTACCCACGCCGGGTTCACCGACCAGGCACGGGTTGTTTTTCGTCTTACGGCTCAAAATCAAGATGACGCGGCGGATCTCTTCTTCACGGCCAATCACCGGCGAAAGCTTTCCATCGGCAGCCATTTCCACGAGTTCACGGCCGTAGAGTTTCAGCGGAGACTGTTCCTCGGCATTAGCGGCCCCCGCAAACGGGTCCGAAAGCCAAGTTTCCACGACTTCCACAGAACCGAGGGCATCTTCAAACACCTTCGCAAGGCCACGGTCGCCCGAGAATTTCATCAAGGCCACGAGCATATCGCCCGGGGTCACCATACGGTTCACCTGACGCGCCGCCTGCACGGAGGCTCGCAAAATACGATTCAAGTCGTTATCAGGTTCCACGTCGGGGTTCACACCTTCCATACGCGGAATCTTCTGCACGAAGGGTTCCAGCTTGCCGCGGAGCTCATTCGTCTTCGCGCCCTTGGACTTATAAAGTTTCTTCAGGGTGGCATCGGGGCCTTCTACAAGCCCGACTGCCAAATGAGCCGCACCCAGGTAGGAATGCGAGCAACGGTCACGCAGGCTCTGCGCCTTCGCCAATACCTTTTCTGCATCGTTGTTAAAATCAGACATGGTTGCCTCTTTTTCTTTTTATTTTTACCGCTTTTTAAACGCAAAACCCGTGCCAAGGGCTGCATTTGGTAAAAAAACGCCCGAAATCGGCTAAAAAACAAAAAATGTCGCATTTTTCAGCGGCATTTTTTCAAAATAAGACGCACGGACGTTTAATTCCGCACAAATAAAGGTATATTCCAAAAGTAGATCTTATAGGGGCTCTTTATGAGCCGAGGTAAACGTAATTACCTTCCGCCCACAAGAATCTGATCTACCTTGATGGTGGGCTGTCCCACTGTCACGGGCACGTGACCCGAAGAGGCTCCACATACGCCTGTAGCCAGTTCCAAATCGCTCCCTACCATGCTAATGCGGGGCATAATTTCATGGCCCTTGCCTATAAGGGTCGCCCCGCGCACGGGTTCGCAAATCTTTCCGTTGCGGACAACATAACCTTCATCTACCGCAAAGTTGAACTCGCCGGTGGCAGGGTTCACGGAACCGCCGGCCATGCGGGCCGCGTAAAGGCCGTAGTCCATGCTTTGAATCATGGAGTCGAAGCTGTCCTTGCCGGGAGCAATGAAGGTGTTCCGCATGCGGCTCACGGGAGCATACTTGTAGCTTTCACGGCGGGCCGAACCCGTACGGGCCACACCTACTTCGGCAGCACCCACGCGGTCGCTCATGTAACTTTTCAAAATTCCGTTTTCAATCAATACAGTGCGCTGGGTAGGCATGCCCTCGTCGTCAAACTTGAGGCTACCCCACACGCCGTCCAGAGTTCCGTCGTCAATGGCGGTAAGGCAAGGCTGGCCGATAGCCTCGCTCAGCTTGCCGCAGAAGGGGCTTGCATTTCGGCGGACCGCTTCCGTTTCTAGCGGGTGTCCGCAGGCCTCGTGAAAAATCACGCCGCCAAAACCGTTCCCCATGACCACAGGCATCTGGCCACCCTTGATGTAACCCGCGCTCAGCATGCGCACCACCCGTTCCGCCGATTCTGTCGCAAGGGATTCCGGAGAATAATTCGGGAGCAGTTCGTAACCGCCCAAAGCGCCCGGCGACTCGTGGGTGGTCAAGCGTTCCGTACCATCCGTGGCGGTGACCGTCACGTTCACGCGAAGGCGGGAACGATCAAGCGTCAGGTTCAGACCTTCGCTGTTCAACAAGTTGATGGTGGTGCAGCAGTCCGTCACAGAAGCCGCCACCTGCACCACCTTGCCCGATACCTTTCGGGCGGCTTCGTCTGCGCGGAACAAAAAGTCCTGCTTGACCGCCTGGCCCAAGACCCGCGGGTCCTTGAAGGCGGCGGCGTTGTAGTCCGACACCCGTTTTTGCGGGGCGAACTCGAAACCTTCCGCGACACTTGCCAAACCAGAATTTTGCGCAGAACTTGAAGCGATGCGCCCGAAGGCAAGAGTCTGCACCAACTTTACCAGGGCTTCTTCACTTTCGTCGCTGGTAAAACCGTAAAGCACCTCAGTGCCATACAGCAAGCGAATGCCAATGCCATAATCCGTGCCGGCGGTAGCCGTCTCGATCTTGCGGTCCCTGAGACCCAGGGCGGAACCGCGGGTCTCCTCTTCGAAAATTTCCACGAAATCCGCACCGGCACTGCGACCGGCCTCGAAAATTTTCACCGCAACGGAAGGATTCACGCTACACCTCGCCGTTCATCTTCTTGCGGACGGGAATTCCTGCAGCAAGCATTTCTCTCTTGATTTGCGGGACGGTGTAATCGCCAAAGTGGACCATGGAGGCCACCAGTGCCGCGTCCGCAGCAGTCTTCGCGAACAAGTCCACAATGTGGGCCGGAGTTCCAGCGCCACCGCTGGCGATAACGGGCACCTGTACCGCACGCGCCACCTGGTCGGTAATGTTCAGCTCGTAGCCGTTACGCACACCGTCAGTATCGATGGCGTTCAGGCAGATTTCGCCAATGCCCAAATCTTCGGCCTTCTTGGCCCATTCCACGGCATCGATGCCCATGGGCGTGCGGCCACCGCGAATATACACTTCGTAGCCGCTCTTGAACTTTTCAGAAACGCCCACGAACTTCGCGTCCATGCCCAGCACCACGCACTGGCGCCCAAAGGCCTTGGCTCCTTCGGCAATGATTTCGGGATGGAGCACGGCGAGGCTGTTCACGCTTACCTTCTCGGCTCCAGCCAGCAGGGCCTGGTGCATGTCGTCCAAGTTGCGGATTCCGCCGCCAACGGCGAAGGGGATAAACACCCGCTTTGCAATCTGGCGGATCATTTCCATGTCGCAGGGTCTGTTTTCGGCACTGGCAGTAATGTCGTAAAAGACCAGCTCATCGACACCGTCGGCACTGTACTGCGCCCCCATCTCCACGGGGTCGCCGATATCGATATTGCCCTTGAACTTGACGCCCTTGGTCACCTTGCGGTTTCGGACATCGAGACAGACGATTAAGCGTTTGGTAAGCATCTCGGACTAAAGGTTCTTGTCGATGACGCCCTTAACCGTGGCCTTGGGAACGGCCCCCACCACGTTGCCCACTTCTACGCCGTTCTTGAACAGCTTCATGTTGGGAATGTTGGTGATGCCGTAGCGGGCACAAATGTCCTTGACGCCGTCGTCATCCACGTTCATCTTGGCGATGATGGCCTTGCCTTCGTAATCGGCGGCAATTTCCTCGATGATGGGACCCATCATCATGCACGGGCGGCACCAGGTGGCCCAGAAATCCACAAATACCAGCTGACCCGAGCGGATCACCTCGTCAAACTTTGCTGCAGAAAGGTTCAAAACTGCCATATAAAATCCTCCTAGTCCAAATATAGCAAAAGCCCCCGACACAAATCGGGGGCAAAACAGTCCTGAACGCCCAGTGCTAATAAATTAGGCGAATATCATCGACAATCAGCTTCGAATCCTTGACCCCAACATAGTGGTTCCCGTCGGCACTAGAAGCAAAGACTACGCGGATATGGGTAACGGGCTCATCTCCGGTGCCCTGAATCAAGCCATTGTTTATGGCCGACTTGTTCGAGGACCTCAACGTGGTATTAAACGTTGATGAATTTTCGATAGGAGAACCAGAAAGGGGCTTTCCGTACTTCAATTTCAACCTAATCGTAACCATTCCGTTGGCATCTCGTTCCGATACACTGACAACATCAGGATTAGTACGGCCCGAGTTGTTGTCTGTGGTAGAGCGATACCAGGCACTGGCCACCAACTTATTCACGTCACTAGACTTTCGATTGACGTTCTTGTCTCCTGTACGATTTTCCAGGAGAATATAAGCGTCACAGCTGTCACCACTCTTGCCCACATACGACAACCTAAATTCAACATATTCAGGCCGAGCAGCAAACGGTTTGCCAAAGTCAAGGAGTTCATTTCCATCGGGCCATGTACTTGAACTTGCCATAGAAAGCGTTCCAACTCCATTCGGGTTGAAGTCTGCCGTATAAAGGCTTCCACTGGCAATTTTGCTCATAACTGAGTTTGTTGAAATCACCGCTCCGATTAAAGAACCTGAAGTATATTTTTCCGTCGTTGTGATAATTGTATTGGCGTTACCCCAAATGGAATCAGGCTTGGACTTATCGCCATTCCAACTATTGAAGTCCCCTCCAGGTAGTTGATAGCCGGCCTTAACCCTGTAAGCGAACGACTCTCCAGAGGCATTCTTTACGACCAGTTCCTGTCCTGTTCCGAAATCATACTTACTGCCAACGGTAAAACCAGCAGCCGTGGCGCCATTGGAAAGTTTTAGCTCCGTCAGTTCCAGGGACTTCAAGTCCGTACGGAAGGCCAGAGAATCCACATGGATAGATTTTTCTACCGTGTCGATAACGGCCTGCTTGCCCGCTATCTTTAGCGACAGCACCCGCGGAGGTTCCGCCGGCACGGAGGCTGTCAATGTCCAGGTCTCAGAAGAAGCGTCCTCTGCAGTAATCGTAAACGTCATCGCGTCTCGTAGGTCCAATGTCTCCGGAAGATTATGCGACGCGGTCTCCGAAATTTCCAACGACACCTTGACTGAAGAAAGGTCCGATCCTGATTTCAGATGCAATTCAACTGTCTTCTTAGACTTGTCTACAGTCGCCGCAGATTCTTCTCCGACCGCCGAGATAGAAATCAGTTCCTTGTCGCTGGAAACTTTTTCGTCTGCGGCGGCAATTGAAAGCGAAAGTACCCAAGTTTTGACCGTACCATCTTCAGCCGTCACCTTGAAGGATTGGAAATTTTTCCAGGCCTTAATCGTATCGGGTTTAGGCGTCACAGTAGCTCCTTCGGAAACAATAACGGTATCGACGACGGCGCCTCCAACCGAAGCCCCGTTGACCAACTTGATGTATATCGTATCCTGAGTGCGATTCACCTTAAGCTGGTCTTTGAAAAGCAACTGCAAATCAGTAGCATTACTCTTGATGGAGGAGACTATTACAGTCCAAACTTTCTCCAAACCATCTTCGGCCTTTACCTTGATTTTTTGAGGAGCCGACCAATCCTTTATTGACTTTGGATCCGGCGACACCGTTGCGTTACTGGGAACAACCACATTGGAAAGCAAAGCCGATTTGACATTGTACCCCTGAGGATACGTCACGTAAATCGAATCCCCTTTCACCACAGTCTCCAAGGCATCCTTGAAATCCAGAGAAATGGAGTTATCCGAAGATTTGGACGTTTCACCACCATCATTGCCAGATTCGCCTGAACCATTCTCTCCGGGATTATCTATAGAAGATCCCTCATCCGGAACAACAAATTTCAACTGCCATAGGGCCATATCCCCGTTTTCGGCAATAATCACCATATAAAGCGTCCGGCTCGCAGGTAGGCGTAATTTACTTCCGTCCTTCAGCTTCTTCTCCACATAGGCCACCTTTTTGACAAGAGAATCCAGGGCCAAAGAGTCAGAGGGAAATTCCAGCACCTTACTTTCAACCAGATGGAGGCTCGCCATATTGCTTATGTTTATACTCCCTATCGTAACGGAATCCCACACCTGTTGAGAATCAGGAACGGCCTTCAGATTAACGACCATCCGTTGTTCATCGGGATAAACCTCAGCATCTCCTTCCTGTTCTTCAAAAACGATTTCATTAAACTTATGGTAGGGAGATGTTCCGAACTCATCGTAATCGGCAGAACAACTCATCAGCAAGGCTAAGAGGCCCGCCCACAGGACAAACCAAAGCTTCATTGCAGGAGAATCATTTTTCTTGAATAAAATCATATTCATTCTCCTAGTAAATCAGCTTGAAATCATCCAGGAACAGCTGTGAATTTTCGCCACCACGGAATCTTTCATCTTTCACAAAGGCATTTCCGCCATCGGCCACATAGGCAAAAGCCGATGAGGCGAACATCACGCGGATTGAAGCCACGTCTTCATCGCCAGAGCCCACTCCCGCTAAATCAGAAAAGCCCGTGTACCCTGCAGAAAGCAACCCATTATCACTGCCGTAGTCCAGATTCACCGTCTGCGATGTCCAATCATTGACAGAGCTAGATTCCGTAATAACTCCGGAAGCGACAATCTTGTTGTCTGCACTCACCAGAACTACGTATATCAAGGCCCTTTGCGGGTAAGTTTCATTGGAATTATTCTCATGAACATACTTATATCGAATTTCAAAGGCACTAGGTCTAGCGGCAAACGGTTGTCCGTGGCTCATATACTGGGAGAAATCGGCCGGATCGCCATCACTATCATTGGTGGCCTTATAGATGTAGCTACAATCCGTTCCCGAAAAGTACCCTGCATAATAGAAGCCACCCGCCATTTTCCATGCGAGTATACCCTTACTCACAGAAATCGTTGACAGCTCCGCATACAGGGTTTCAGATTCTGATTTGAAGACCAAATTTGCTTTTGACGAATAGCTTGTAATCAGGTTCACTTTAGCTGATGCCGCCATAGCATCGCTGGTAGTGGCCCAGAAATCATTACGAACGCTAAAGTCAGAACCGGGAAGCTGTACTCCTGCCACTACGGTATAAGTAGCCACATTTCCCTCATCATCTTCAAACTCCATTTCTACCGGCCGACGCAAGTCGTTCGTCGTATCCAATGGAATCAACTGCACTTTTGAAAGGTCTGCCCCATAAGGCATTTCCACATATATCTTGGAACCTGACAGAGACATGCTCCTTCCATTGACCACATCCAAGTCCTCAAGTTTCACCGTCTGCGGAACAGGTGTTGCGCTGCTACTGGATGAGTTTTCGGATGATTCAGCTTCAACAGAACTGCTGCTAGAACCGGCTTCAACAGACGTGGAAGATTCAGGAACAGCTTCTGAAGAGGAACCTGTTGAGGAATTCGGTGAAGAGCCCGATGAAGCGCCAGATAAATCACTCGAAGATTCCGAGTTCTCGCCACTAGACGAACTATTTTCAGAAACAGATGAACCCGGATTTGAAGCTCCAGACGAGCCATTACTGGAATTGGAAGACTTGGGCGTCTCGGGCAATTTCCATACCACCAGCCAAACGCCAACAATCCTGTTGTAAGAATCCAGCGCCACGATAGAGACCTGATTCGTATCCGCTGTCGAAATGACCGTACCAGGCAACAGTTTTTCACCCAAGGCAGGGTCTACCATATCATCATCGGCAGCCAAATACAGGGCAGAACTTCCCGGAAGAGCAAGAGAATCAATAACCAGGGAATCTAGCCAACCCTTTGCTGATTTCACATAGATTACCTTATTCCTTTTGTCTAAGGAATCCACCGTCCACCCCGAAAGCTTCAACTCCATCTCCTCCGAAATTTTTTCTTCCGGAAACAGCGGAGTATCGGATTCCTCCGAACAGCCCACTACCAGCAGGCTGAACAAGGCAACAACACCAGCAAAAACAAGTTTTCTCATCGTCGCCTCCTAGAAGAAATAGACCAAAGAGAAATCTAGGGCCAAGAGGTTGATGGTGAAATTCACAATGTTATAGACCAGCCTGCTATGGCTTTCGCCATTTTCTTCCACATCCACGACGCTAGTACTTAGACCCAGAAGCCCCACAGAGGTTTCAAAGGCAAAACGGCTCAACACCATAATGCAGATACCAGGATTTAGGCCCGCCTTGATAGTCCAAGTCTTGTTGCGGGTCTTGTCCATCTCTTCGCCATCATCGGTCTGGGACATTCCGTAGGAATACTGGACCAATACGGAGGTTTCGTTGAAAAAGTAGAGGCTCTTAGAGTCCATGACCTTCAGGTAGTTTTTCAAGAAGGGCTGGACAAAAAATCCGTTGCTCATATACTTACGGCGCTGCTTGACATCGGCAATATCTTCCAGCAAGGAAAAATCCACATCCAGCCAGGTACGGGAATAGCCGAAATGGGCACCAACGGCCAAGGCATCCTTGATAAAGTAGCCTCCAAAAGCCTGAACCGTAAACATATATCCATCGGCCTCATACACATCCCCGATAATGACATTCAGTGCATCGTCTTCCGTGTTCGCCTGAATCAAGGACAAGGTGGCACCACCAAGAATATGCCCGGCAGAAATCGCTTCGTCGGGGGACACAGGGTAAAGTTCGTCCAAAAGGCCGCCTGATTGTTGCTTCTGTGCAGAATCCTGCACCACTACATCCTTGGAGGAATCCTGTGGAGCTTCATTTTCCTGGCTTGGAGCCTCTGGTTTGGGTTCTTGGGGCGTAGAAGCCAGGTTCAAAACATCTTCTTGCTCCGTCTCCGAAACAATCGCGGATTCCTGACCAGCCGCTTCCTGAACCTGTTCCTGCAAGTTGTCACTTACCTGCTCCGACACACCCTGAACAGACTCCTGAGCAACGGTGTCCTGCTCCTGACCGTAAACCCAAACGGCACAAGCAAACAACAGTATTAACAAAATAAGCCGTTTCATCATTTAAAAGATAAAAAAATTTCGCTTATTTTTCTTTGTATCTCAAATATAATCCCTCTACATACGAAAGAAACGCCTTAAAAAGGGACAACCCCTCAAGACTATCGGAAAAATATTCCACGTCAATGTTCCCTGGGGCAGAAACATCCGCATTCTCCATGTCGGCGGTAACCTGCACATAGTTGGAAGGGTCGGCTACTACCAGCACCAGCATCGTATAGTCGCTTGCAACAGGCACTATGAATTCCAGCACAAAATCCAGTACCAGACGGCGATTCTTCACCGAGGCCTTAAAAGAGAGGAACTTTCCTGCCTTCAAGAACTCCGAACCGCTTTGGATGTAATTGAAATAATTCGACTTGGCGGCTTCGCCCAAGACAACTGGCTTCAGCGCTTCGCTTTCGCTGGCCGACAGATTTCCATCGCCGTCCTTATCTACAGAGGCAATGGTAGCGGCGCTATAGACCTCGTCGTAAACCCAATGGTTCTGGACGCCCGAGAGCCCTTTCTCATTAAAAAGGACCTTGACCGTAGCATCAACAAACACATGAGGGTGGGCCATGGCCACAGAGGCGCACAACCCGAAAAACAAAAGAAAAAATTTAGAACGCAAGAACAAATCCCGCAACCAAAAGACCTATTCCCACAGCACCTAAACCAATGCCTATGCCAGCCTTGGTGTCGCCCTTCTTATTCAGGTCGTGGTTGTCCTTTACCATTTTCTTGGTATCAGGACTTTCGAAGGCAGACATTCCGTATGCCTTCTTTTTCTTGGCCGCGTCATCCCAATCCTTTTCGGCCAAGTACCACATGACGCCACCTGCAATAATGGGAACGATGGAGCTCCACAACAGGCCGCGCCCAATGCGACGCTTGCTGCGTTCGTCATTAAAGGCGTTCTGTTCTTCAATCAAGGCAAGGTCGTCCAGAATAGGTTCCATTTCCACGTTAATCAGGTTCGGCATGAACGCCTTGATTTCGGTGACAATGGTGGTATCGCGGTAGCCAACCTTTCTAAAGTAAAGGCTGGTCTTTGCCTGGGGGCGAATTCCATCTACCACCACATCTGTCATGTAGTGGGGCATGATATTCACCGTAGGCACCTCGTTGATGAACACTTCTACCGCTTCGGGGTCGGTGTTCAGGGTCAACCTGGTGGAGGGACGTTCAACAGGAATTTCTATGCGGTTTAGGCTGTCGGAATTGATGCGGACCACGGCCGTTCCCCACCATTCTACGCCTTTCAGCACCTGCATCACCGAAATGGTGTACTTGCCCGGTGCAATACGCTTGATGGTATCCGGCGCCACCTGCTTGATAGGAATGCCATTCACGAACAGGGAGCAAGCCGCAGGAACAGATGTTACAAAGAGGTTTGCGCTTCCGGGCGGGTAAAGTTCCAGATCCTCTTCGTCATCCACGTATTCGGGAACAAGGTAGTCCGAAAGGCCCAAATCTATCATCTCGTCGTCTTCCATGTTATAGAGACGGCGCAGGTCCAGACGGTATATCTTGATGAAGGGGTTCGCGGAATCGGCGGCGATACTATCTTGGATTTCTTGCTGGCGGATTTCCTCTTCAACGCGGGCAATTTCTTCCAGCTTCATACGGGTGTCTTCTTTCTGAAGGGCAGTCTCGAAGTCGTCGTCAGCGCCGTCATCCACCTCTTCCTGGGGCTGTTCCTGGGGTTGTTCGGCAGGAGTGGTGTCCGCCACGGCAACGGGGACTACCGGTGCAGGAGTCGCCACGGAATCGGCTTCTTCATCCTCTTCCTCCTGATGCTGGCCATTGCTTTCTTCCATGGCGGCAATGGTTTCTTCTTGCAACTTTTCCAGAGTCTTCTGTTCGTCGGCATTGGGGCGCTTTAAGTAAACCGTATCTTTTTCAATCTTTATAAAGATGGCCTCTTGCTCCACAGAATCACCCATAATCCAGTAACGAACGGGAACTTCACGGCCTACGGTTGGCTTAGGTGTCGTATCTGCTGGAACTTTTGCGCTATCCAGCTTTGCAAAGGGATCGGCAGGCTTTTCGGCAGGTTTTGCCGCAGCTTCGGCAGCTGGGGCAGTCTCAACCGCAGGAGCAGTCTCAACCGCAGGAGCGGGAGATTCTGGCTCCGACACTTCTGCGGGAGCAGGGGCTGCCTGGGTAGGCGATTCGGCAACAGCGGCAGGAGCCTCTTGGGCAGGAGTCTGCCCGGCATCATTATCCCAGTCGTCTTCGTCGGCCAAGGCGGGCAACGCCGTCACAAAGGCCAAAAAGAGCACACAAATACGATTCCACATATTTCAAAGATATATTATTAAAAGCCTTCCGTTCGGGGCTTTTTTTGGATTTTTGCACAATAAATAGGCCCAGAACCGTTTGTCCTGTCGGGCAAGATGTGCACGCCCAACGACCTGCGGTCTGCACCTTCCGGAATATCCAGGATTTCAACAGCACAAGCCTCGGGGCGTTTTTTCAGGATTCTTGAAACCACACCATCGTTTTCCAGGGGAGAAAGAGCACAAGTGCCATACACAAGAATTCCACCGGGGCGTAGCGCATCGATGGCCGAAGCCAAAAGGGAGCCCTGTTCCACCGCAAGTCTCTTGATCCGCTTCGCAGACCATACCTCCAGGTGAGCCGGAGAGTTCAGTACATGCCGGTCCGAAGAGCAAGGAGCGTCCAGCAGAATCCGGTCAAAGGACTCCTTTCTATGGAGACCGAACTTGACTCCATCGTATCCCGTTACACTGATAATGCTACGCCATTCTTTGGGCAAGGAATTTTCCAAAACATGCTTAAGGCGTTCCCGTCTGTCTGGCGAACGGTCGTTACACTGCAGCGAACCTGAGCCTTGGAGTTTGGACGCGATTATCAGGGACTTTCCGCCGGGAGCGGCACACATGTCCAGGACATCCATTCCCGGCTCTACGCCCAACAATTCAGCCGCAAAGACGGACGCCTTGTCCAAAAAATAAGGTTCAAGGCCTTCGCCGAACCGGAGCGTCTCAAAACTGGACTCCCCCTTGAGGGATTCCAGCAGGGCCGGCCACCGGTCGCCGAACAGTTGTTCATAATAGTCGAAGAATTCCATATATCCTGTCCGTCGGCTTCTCAATCTTCTGGTGCGGTAGGCGGCACTCGAGCAATAACACCTACTGTCCCGCGGGTTGCCTTGACCAAATCTGCCGGGGCAATCTTCAACTGCAGGCCACGCTCACCGGCACTCACATAGATGAATGGGAACTGCAGGGCGGTCTCGTGAATAAAGATGGGAAAATTCTTCTTGAGTCCAAGAGGGCTGCAACCACCCCGGATGTAGCCTGTCAACGGGGTCAAGTCCTTCAAGGGGACGGTATCGATTTTCTTGTTGCCGCTGACCTTGGCGGCTCCCTTCAGGTCCACCTCCAAATTACCCGGCACAACGCACACAAGGTAGCCGATTTTATCACCATGGACCAGGATTGTCTTGAATACCTGGTTGATGTCTTCGCCCAAGCTGTCCGCCACATGTTGAGCACCCAGGTCGTTTTCATCCACCTTGTAAGGGATCAGCTCGTACTGGATTTTCTGGCGGTCCAAGATTCGTGCGGCGTTTGTCTTCTTGATATCCATAAATTCCTCAAGGGAAAAAAATAAAATATTTATACAGAATCAATGTAATCCAACTTGGAATATTCCGACTTAGACAGAGAAGGCCTTACAAAACACTTTAATTTACCTTGTATTTATTTATATATGATTTAAAACCGCCTTTGGGGCAAGGAGAATCAATGTATATGAAAAAGAGCACTCTAATCATTTCGTGCTTTGCCGGCATCTCTATGGTAGCACTTGCTGGCTGTGGAGACAGTAGTAGCGGAACTGACGCAAAAGACACTGCAAGTGAAGCCAGCGAAAAATATTTCCCCGACATAAAAGGGGGCAGCTGCGATTTCAAAAAAGAAGACAAGGTTTGGAAATACACGTCTACTGCCGAGGCAGATGGGGACGTCTCCGTAGTTGCCCGTTATTACACATATAAAAAGGGCGGTTCCATCGACTCCAACGTCGTCGTAACTACCGGTGAAGATGTCAAGATGGCCTGCAAATACGCAGATGAAACAGTCTATGATGATGAACAGGCTGGTTCGAGAATATCCAGCACCTGCAAGAACGGCGCCCTGTACACAATCGATGTACAAGAGGACATTGATCCAGAATTAAGCCGTGACGAAGCCTTTGATGAGGTTATGCAAACCTGTAAGACGCTGAACAAAGTCAAGCTCGATGGGAAAGGCGATGCGGGCGATACAGGGAAAGACGATGACGGAGACCCCGAAGACGAAGGAAAGGTCATCTGCGATTTTGACGATGACGACCTCTGGATCGTGCAAGAAGACGGAGACTACGGCAAGTACCGCTACCACGAATGGCATGGGGACTCCGTCACGGTCTGGTGGGTCAAAGAAAACGGAAGCATATTCGGGACAAATACCACCAAGCAGGACAAGGCCCAAACCCTTAAGGACTTTAAGAAAAAATGTACCGAATACAAGGACTTGACCCCCAAGGAAGGTGACAAGGAAGAAGGCGGTTCCAACTCGTCTTCTAAGCCCAGCGATGGCTGTATTGTAAGTGTTGGCGGAGAATGCAAAGCTTGGGCATGCAGCAAAGAGCACACGGACATGTGCACCGACGAAGAACTTTGCGAAATGGGAGATAAGGACTATTGCGAAGAAGATGATGACGACGATATCGACGATGATGATGACGATGATAACGGTGCCGCTACCACGACTGTCACCTGCGATTTCGCCGTTACTGACAACGAATGGGAAGTTGTAATAAATAACGATATGTCTATGATTTACGAGTGGGCCGGAACATCCTACAAGGTTTACAATTTATCTAGAGATGATACGGGTAGTGCTGACAACTGTCAGTCAACGCTGGAGTCTTTTGGCAGCGCTTTCGATGACGCCTCATGTGAAGGGTCTGTCTTTGTCGGATTAACGATGATGAGCGAGCAGGAGGATTGCGATGAATCATGTCGAGAACAAGCTTATGAAGCAGTAAAGCAAATGTCCTGTGGCGAATAATCTCGCTATTCCCTCACAACTAGAAATCACAGTCCGAGGAATGCCTCGGGCTTTTTTTATATTGTCTTCTGAAAAGTGAGGAATTTATGGATATAAAGGGTGCGACCTTTCCGCAATCCAGCAAGATTTATGTGCAGGGGAAAATGTTTCCCGAGATTCGCGTGGGCATGCGAGAGGTAAAGATTGATGACCCCCAGACGCCTGTGGTGCCCGTTTATGATACCAGCGGACTTTACGGCGACGCCTCTGCAGAAATTGACGTGAAAAAGGGACTCCCCAAGATTCGCGAGGGCTGGCGGGAATGGCTCAAGGGAGTTCCCGGCGCAGAGGATTGCAAAACCCAACTGGACTTTGCCCGCAAGGGAATCATTACGCCCGAGATGGAATACGTGGCTATCCGCGAAAACCAGCGTCTGGACGAGATTTTGCCCAAGGATTCAGGCATCAAGCCTATCACGTCGGAATTCGTCTGCTCCGAAGTGGCTGCAGGCAGGGCTATAATCCCCTCCAACATGAACCACCCGGAATGCGAGCCCATGATTATCGGGAACGCCTTTCTCACCAAGATCAATTCCAACATCGGTAATTCCGCACTCAGTAGCGGTATCGAAGAAGAGGTGGAAAAACTGGTGTGGTCTGTAAAGTGGGGCGCCGACACCGTCATGGACCTTTCCACCGGCAAGAACATCCACGAGACCCGTGAATGGATTTTGCGAAACAGCCCCGTACCTATCGGCACCGTGCCCATCTACCAGGCTCTTGAAAAGGTCAAGGGCAAAGCCGAAGACCTGACCTGGGAAGCCTACCGCGACACCCTGATTGAACAGGCCGAACAGGGCGTGGATTATTTTACCATCCATGCGGGACTTCTGCTAAAGCACATTCCGCTGACCCTCAAGCGCACCACGGGAATCGTGAGCCGCGGAGGCTCTATCCTTGCACTGTGGAGCATGGTCCACAAGAAGGAAAATTTCCTTTACACCCACTTCCGGGAAATCTGCGAAATTCTTGCCAAGTACGACGTGGCTGTTTCTCTAGGCGACGGATTGCGCCCGGGTTCCATCGCCGACGCCAATGACGCCGCTCAGTTCGGGGAATTGGAAACCCTGGGTGAACTGACAAAGATTGCTTGGGAATACGGCGTGCAGGTGATTATCGAAGGCCCGGGACACGTGCCCATGCACAAGATCCAGGACAATGTGGCCTTGCAGGTGGAAAAGTGCTTTGGTGCCCCCTTCTACACCTTGGGCCCCCTCACTACCGATATCGCGCCCGGCTACGACCACATTACCTCGGCCATCGGGGCAGCACAGATCGGCTGGTACGGCACGGCCATGCTGTGCTACGTGACCCCCAAGGAACACCTGGGACTCCCCGACAGGGATGACGTGCGCGCAGGTGTGGTAACCTACAAACTGGCAGCCCATGCGGCGGACCTCGCCAAGGGCCATTTCGGAACCCAGTTCAGGGACGACGCCCTTTCCCGCGCCCGTTTCGACTTCCGCTGGAACGACCAGTTCGCCCTTTCTCTTGACCCAGAAAAGGCTATGGAATTCCACGACAAGACCCTTCCCGAAAGCAGAGCCAAGAGCAGTCATTTCTGCAGCATGTGCGGGCCGAATTTCTGCAGTATGAGGATTTCCAAGGCTATAAGAAATTTCGTTGAAAAAGGCGAAGTGGGAGACGTCTAGGGACGCACATGCGCCCTGTCGAAGCGCTCCTACTCTAGCATAATTGTGAAGGGGCCGTCGTTTACGAGGCTCACCTGCATATCGGCGCCGAATTTCCCTGTCTGTACGACGGGGATTTCTTTTTTGCACTCGGCAATGATGTATTCGTAGAGCTCGTTTGCGAGAGTCGGGTTGCCTGCACCGTTGAAAGTCGGACGGTTTCCCTTGTTGCAGTTGGCGTAAAGTGTGAACTGCGAGGCAAGCAGGAGTTCGCCGCCGACATCCTTGATGGAAAGGTTCGTCTTGCCGTTTTCGTCGGCAAAGATGCGCAGCGCAAGCATCTTGCGGATGAGCCTGTCGGCTATTTCCCTGGTGTCGTCTTCGCCCACGCCGATGAGAATCATGTAGCCCTTGCCGATTTTGCCGACAGTCTGCCCTTCGATATCCACTTGGGCGTTCAATACTCGCTGGATCAAGAATTTCATATTACTCCGCGCCGGTCAAAGCCTTCTTGTAAATGTCCTGCATCACGAGGCCCGCAATCATGAATCCAAAAATAGCGGTGGAGTGTGCCATGGTGCCGTTGATTTGCGCCTTACTGCTGCACCATTCGTGATCGACCAGGTTTGCATTCTGGAGTTCGGCTTCGCTCCTTTCGTGGCGCACCTTGGGGCACATGCAGGCGTCGGTGCCACAAGAGGAATTCTTGCCGCGGTTTTTCAGGAGTTCGTCGCTGTAGACGCACAGCACCTTTTTCTTGAGTGCCATTTTCTTTTTCTTGAACTTGTCGCGGAGCGCGCGGGCGAGCGGGCAACCGGCGACCTTCCAGAATTCGGCGACCTTGATTCGCGTGGGGTCCATCTTGAGGGCTGCCCCCATGGAAGAAAATACCGTGGCCTTGGTGCGCGTGGCGTGCCACAACAGCTGCATCTTGTTTTCGAGGCTGTCGATAGCATCGATGATGTAGTCGAAGGTGTCCAGTTGGAATTCGTCCGTATTCGCTTCTTCGTAGATATCTTGCAGCGCGACAATGTTGGCGTGCGGGTTGATTTCAAGTAGGCGATTTTTCAGTACGTCCACCTTGACTTGCCCCACGGTTTTCGTAGTGGCCATCAGTTGGCGGTTCACGTTGGTGACGCACACGCGGTCAGAATCAACGAGTACGAGTTCTTTGATGCCGGAACGCACCAGGCTTTCGGCGCACCAGCTGCCGACTCCGCCGAGACCGAAGATGATGACGCGCTTCTGGTAGATGTTGTCCATCACGTCGTCTCCGAGCAGGAGCGATGTGCGGTTAAAGATGCCTTTCTCGATTTCCATACGAGTCCCGGTTAGCCGAAGAGCCGGAGAACGCGCTTGATGCCAGCGATAAAGCGGTCAATGTCGCGCTTCAGGGTGTACGCGCCGAAACTGAGTCGAAGCGTGGCGTCGACGCCGAAGCGGTCCATCACGGGCTCCGCGCAATGGTGTCCGCTACGTACTGCAACGTTTTCTTCGTCGAGAATCATGGCGGCGTCGCTTACGGCGATGCCGTCAAGCGTAACGCTGATGAGAGCACCGCGTTCCTTGGGATTGCCGAGCACTTTCACTTGCGGGATTGTGGCGAGCTGTTCCAAGGCATACTGCCTAATTTCTTCTTCGTGCTTGCGGATGTTCTCGATGCCTACGGTGTTAATCCATTCGATGGCCTTGCCGAGCCCGATGACTTCGGCAATCATGGGCGTTCCAGCCTCAAAGCGGGCGGGAACGTCGGCGTATGTCGTCTTTTCGAATGTCACGTTCTTGATCATTTCGCCGCCGCCGTGCCAGGGGGGCATGCTGTCGAGAACTTCGTACTTGCCGTAGAGTACGCCTACGCCGGTAGGGCCGTACATCTTGTGACCGCTGAAGGCGAGAAAATCGCAGTCCAGCTTCTGCACGTCAATCTTGATGTGGCTTGAACTCTGGGCGGCGTCAATCAAAATTTTGGCTTGCGGGGCGAGCTTGCGGACGGTCGCGATAATTTCTGCAATGGGGTTCACGGTACCGACGGAATTGAGCCACCATCTTGGTGCGTGGAGTGAGTAATCCGGGTAGTGCCGCCAAATCCAAATCGCCGTTATCCAAAACGGGAATCACCTTAATCTTAGCGCCCTTCATTTCGGCAACGAGCTGCCAGCTCACGATGTTGGCGTGGTGCTCCAGACCGCTAATCAGAATCTCGTCGCCTTCTTCGAAGAACTTGCGACCGTAACTCCACGCCACCAGATTGATGCTTTCGGTGGTGCCGCGGGTGAACACGATTTCGTCTTCGGTTTTGGCGTTAATAAATTTTGCCACGTTCTTGCGGGTAGCTTCAAACGCTTCGGTGGTGCGGGCGCTCAGGCGATAAACCCCGCGCTTTACAGAACTGTAGTGTTCGCGGTAAAAATCGTCCATGGCGTCGATGACGCACGCGGGCTTTTGCGTGGTGGCCGTGCTATCCAAAAAGGCAAGGGGCTTTGCGTCTTTATCGCCTGCGACAAGCATCGGGAATTCGCTACGGATTTTTTCTGCATCAATCATGGGCCCAAATATAGAAAACAGAGCTGGTATAATTAATAGTTCTGAGTTACTAGCATCATCAGGGTGGAACTTTTATATATTTACACCGCAAAAAATGAGGGTTACAATGAAAATTCTTAAAGGCTTGTTAAGCGTGGGAGTTCTTGCCTTGGGCGTCACAACTGTTTTTGCCCAAGAGGCATTTCGCGAAGCGATAGACAACCAGGATATCGCCACCGCTAAAAAAATGGTAAAGAACAACGAAATAGAAGAAATCTATTGCGGCAAGTTGAATGCCAATGACGCCGTAGCCGTCTTCGAGAAAATTTTCAAGTCCATGCCCGACGAATCCTTTGCCCAGTGTCCTTCGCAATTTGCCTACGGCTATGGAGCCAAGGTCTGCGCCAACGCCAAGACGATGAATGCCTGTAGCGAAGTGGTAAGCTACCTGCTCATGGAAGGAACCACAGGCAACGCCAACGCCCTGGAGGCTTTGGACAAAGTGGTCAAGGCAGCCCTCAAGACCAAGGCTTTTGCCAAGCCCGTCAAGGAACAGGTGGACACCACCACTTGGGTAGCCTGCCCCAAGAAAGGTAAGGAAAAGGAATTCTGCAAGTTGCAATGCGAGACCCAGGCCGATTCTCTGAACGACGAAGCCCGCAAGCAGACCTGCGCCACCAAGCCCGAACATTTCATCGAGACGACCATTACTGTCACCAAGCCCTCTCCCCTCTACGAAAAAATCCGCACAGGCCTTACGGAAGGTTACTGGAAATCTCCCATGACCGTGGCGGAAAAATTTTCCAAACTGATTCAGACAAACGCAAAGGCCCTTTCTATTGCGGACTCGACCATCCCAAACATTGCCTACGTAAATCGCTGGACCGACAAGCACAAGGCCGATTCTACGGAACTGCCCGGTGGCGAACTGTTCCGGTTCTGCACCGCTTGGCAATCGGCGGTAGATTCCATCTTGGCATCGAAAGAGTTTGAAATCCGCTGCCCTGTATTCGAGTACTTTACAGACAACCGCGACGGACAGACCTACAAGATCAAGGACATCAACGGCACAAAGTGGTTCGTGCAGAACCTGAACTTTGCCATGGAAGAAGGCTCCATGTGCTATGACCGCGAAGACGACAACTGCAAGGTCTATGGACGCCTCTACACCCAAGAGGCCGCCCAAAAGGCCTGCCCCGAGGGAACTAGGCTTTCTACGGACGAAGACTGGAAAATGCTGGAAATTTACGCCGGTGGTGCCAACACTGCCGCAGAACGCCTCCGCAGCAACGGAAGCGACAACTATGCCTTTACCGCCCTATTCGGAGGCTACGCCAACAAGAACAACATCTCGGTCATCGTCGGCGAAGGCGCCTATTTCTGGACAAACCAGGACGGTGGCGACGGCCGAGGCGTAGCACGCTCCATGTTCAGCACAGACAAAGAAGTTTCAAACATTTCTGTAGATAAGAAATTCTCCCTGTCGGTCCGCTGCGTGGTAAACGGTGACTAATGTGTAGTGTGTAATGTGGAATGAAGTTGTAGGTATTAGGTTTTAGGTTCAAAGAGTCGCGCCTTCGGCGCCTAATTGACAATTAACTATACATCACGCACTTCACATTAAAAATTCTTGTTTCTATCAGCCCTAACACCTACAACCTACTACCTAATACCTAATACCTAGCCCCTAGATCCTAACCCCTTCCCACCATGTTCTCTCCTACCTGCAA
This sequence comes from Fibrobacter succinogenes, assembly GCA_902768715.1. Classification (GTDB taxonomy): domain Bacteria; phylum Fibrobacterota; class Fibrobacteria; order Fibrobacterales; family Fibrobacteraceae; genus Fibrobacter; species Fibrobacter succinogenes_L. Next base: position 72,380 of record CACXMH010000003.1, read on the forward strand.
TCGTGAAACCTGGATAAAGCGTCAAGACCTGATGCGCAAGGTGCGTGCATTCTTCGAAGCTCGCGGGGTCTTGGAAGTGGAAACGCCGGTACTGTCCAACGCTTGCGGCACCGACCCGCAATTGGACTACTTTGAAATCGAATCGCCCCACCGTTTCATGATGACCAGTCCAGAATTCCACATGAAGCGTCTGCTTTCGGCAGGTTTCGGCGACATCTTCCAGATTACCAAGTCTTTCCGCAAGGATGAATTCGGCGCACACCATAACAACGAATTCAGCATGGTGGAATGGTATCGTGTGGGCGTGCATCAGGAACAATTGATGGACGAGGTGGAAGCCCTGGTCTCGGAGATTCTCGGGAAACCCATCAACGCACGCCGCACCCGCTGGATTGACGCCTTCAGGAATTATGCCGGAGTGAGCCCCCTTACCGCCACCGACGGTGACTTCGTCGCAGCCTGCAGGTCCAAAGACATTCCCCTCCCAGCCGCCTCTACAGACATGTCCCGCGAAGACTGGTGGGACTACCTGATGGTCTTTGCCGTAGAGCCGGCGTTAGCAAAGAATGGTCCGGAGTTCATTCTGGATTACCCCCAGTCCCAGGCGGCTCTTGCCCAGACCTACGTGGGCGGAGACGGTCACACCTGGGCCAGGCGGTTTGAGCTGTTTGTAGATCAAGTGGAACTTTGCAACGGCTATACGGAACTGACCGATGCCAAGGAACAGCGCAGGCGTTTTGAGGCCGACCTTGAAATCCGCCGTAGCATGAACAAGCCTTTGCCAACCATAGACGAAAACTTCTTGCAGGCGCTGGAATCGGGGATGCCCGCCTGCTCCGGCGTGGCGCTGGGCCTAGACCGGCTCTTTATGCTGGCCTTGAACAAGGCAGAAATCAAGGACGTGATACTTTTCCCCAGCCCGATTGCGTGAGGCGATCTCGAACCTCTTGTCCCCTGCGGCCCAAAAACCTACAACCTATTACCTAACCCCTAATAGCTTTTCGATCCGCCGTCGTAGCACCGACTCGCTTGCATCGCCCACGAACACCTTGTCGATATTGTCCTCTTTATCTACCAGGTAGCTTACGGGAATAACTCCCGGATTTCCGAGGGCATTCATGGCGTCGTAGTTCCAGTGGACCACGGTCCAGGGCATTTCCTTAGCCTTCTTGAACCGAGCCATGGTCTTGAGGTTGTCGTCTTCATCTATCATCAGGATTTTTAGTCCCCTGGGCCCATATTCCCGATGAAATTTTTGGAGCATGGGAATTTCCATGAGGCAACCAGGACACCAGCTGGCACTCAAAACGATAAGCGTGGCAGCCCCTTTCTCCCTAGCGTAATCCGTCCGGCTGCCGTCGGCCTTCAAAGCCTCGAAGTTCACTACCGTCTTGGGGATTTCCCGAAAAGACCGTTCCAGAGTAACAGTACGGTACAGGTAGATTCCCCCCAGCAAAACAAGGGGAATCAAAGCCCATTTTAGTGCAGAAATACGCATTGTGCCGTAGAATTTATGAAATTTCGCTCCTTTTTAGTTATATTCTTGGATATGGCATACAATATTCAAGAACTTCTTTCTGAAATGGTCAAACGTGGAGCCTCCGACTTGCATATCACGGCAGGTTCCCCTCCCCTCCTCCGTATCTCCGGCAAGCTCACTCCCGTTGGGACCGACAAGCTGAAACCGGACGAGACCATGCGCATGACCTACAGTCTCATGAACGAGATGCAGAAGAAGACCTTCGAACAGCAGAAGGAATGCGACTTCTCTTTCGGTATTGCAAACCTTGCCCGTTTCCGTGCCAACGCCTACCTGCAGCGCGGTTGCGTGGCTATCGCACTCCGTATTATTCCCCTTGATATCCGCACTTTCAAGGAACTGGGTCTCCCGAAGATTCTGGCTGAGTTCACTACCCGTCCCTCTGGCCTGGTTCTGGTGACCGGCGCTACCGGTTCCGGTAAATCTACGACTCTTGCCGCCATGATCGACAAGATCAACAAGGAACGTCACGACCACATTCTCACCGTAGAAGACCCTATCGAATTCTTGCACAAGCACCAGGGCTGCATGGTGAACCAGCGCGAAGTGGGCAGCGACACCAACAGTTTCTCCCAAGCACTGAAAATGGCCCTCCGTCAGGACCCGGACGTGGTGCTCATCGGCGAAATGCGTGACCTGGAAACCATCCGTGCGGCCCTGACCATCGCCGAAACAGGTCACTTGGCCTTTGCAACGCTCCACACCAACTCCTGCGTGCAGACCATCAACCGTATCGTAGATGCCTTCCCCAAGGGCGAGCAGCAGACAGTACGCACACAGCTATCCTTTGTGCTCCAGGGCGTGATATGCCAGACCCTGGTTCCCAAGATTGGCGGCGGACGCGTCATGGCCTACGAAATCATGAACGTGACTCCCGGTATCCGCTCCCTGATTCGCGAAGACAAGGTGCACCAGGTCGAGTCCATGATCGAAATCGGCCAGAAGTTCGGCATGAACACCATGAACATGTGCCTCTGCGAGCTGGTCAAGAACCGCAAGGTGGACCGCTTCGAAGCTCTTTCCCGTTCCCCCAGCCCCGACCAGCTGGAGCAGCTGTTCGTGAAGGAAGGTGTGTAATTTATGGCAGAATTTCTATACAAAGCCCAAAACACACAGGGCAATGTCTTCCAAGGAACACTCGAGGCCAAGGACAAAGCCGAAGCTGAGTCCATGCTCCTGCGTCGCAGACTGGTGATTACCAGTCTGAAAAAGAAACCCGCCGAAATTAAAATCAAGATCGGATCCGGTATCAAGCACGCCGACATTGCCAGGTTCACCCGTATGTTCTCGTCTATGAGTTCGGCGGGCCTTCCCATGCTGCAGTGTCTAACGATCCTAGAAGAACAATGTGACAATCCAGAACTAAAAAACGTAATACACAAGATTACCCAGTCCATCAACGGCGGTTCTTCTTTGGCTGATGCCTTGGCTCAGCACCCCAAGGTGTTTGGCCCTCTGTACACCAATATGGTGGCGGCAGGCGAAGCGGGCGGTATCTTGGATGGAATCCTTGCTCGTTTGGCAGAAACTCTTGAAAACCAGGAACGCCTAAAGCGCAAGGTAAAAAAAGCTTTGACCTACCCTGTGATGCTCATTATCGTCGGTATCTTAGTGGTGATAGCCCTTATGACTTTCGTAGTGCCCACCTTTGCCGAGCAATTCGAATCATTGGGTGCCGAACTGCCAGGGCCAACCCTTGTGGTGATGGGCATATCTGATTTCATACGCAACAACATCGCATTTATGGTTATCGGCTTGGTCATCTTTATCATCGGATTCAAGATGGCCATGAAAGTTCCCAGCATCAGGTTTGCTTGGGACGGTCTTATGCTAAAAGTTCCCAAACTTGGCGATTTACAAATCAAGTCAACAACCGCAAGTTTTGCCCGTACACTAGGAACACTTTTGAACGCCGGCGTTTCCATTATGGACTCCCTGAAGGTGGTGGCCTCTACCGTAAACAACAAGGTGGTGGAAAAATCCATCAACAAGATTTCTATCGGCATCGCCGGTGGTAAGTCCATTGCTGAACCCATGACCGACGTCGGTATTTTCCCGCCCATGGTTATCCAGATGACCGGTGTGGGTGAAAAGACCGGTAATCTGGGTGGCATGCTCCTGAAGCTTGCCGACTTCTACGACGAAGAAGTGGACGCTGCCGTGGACGCCGTGGTAGGCATGATGGAACCTCTCATTATCGTGTTCTTGGGTGGTGCCGTCGGTGGCCTGCTGGTTGCCATGTATATGCCGATGTTCAGCATGGGCGATGCCGTTGGTAACGCATCTTAAAAGAAAGAATCCGCAAAGAAAAGATGCTTTTTGCACTCAGCAACAAGCATCTTTTTTTTAATCATACGATACAGTGAAATGTAAACACCATTTCAATTATTACCCATATTAAAAATATTGTATATTAAAAGAAAAGAGAGGTAATCCCATGAAAACTAAATTCATTCTCCCGATCATTGCACTCGGCCTGTTCGCCGCCTGCTCCGACGACAGCAGTTCCGCAAACAACAACGATCCAGAATCTTCAGCTGTTGCTGAACCCGAATCCTCAGCAGCCACCGAACCTGAATCTTCAGCAGCTACCGCGGTTACCTACAAGTACTATGGAGCCGAACTTACCGGCGTAGAACAGTTTAAGTATGGCCGCTTCGAAGCCCGCATGAAAATGGTTTCTTTCCCCGGTACCGTCAGCTCCATGTTCCTCAATTACGACATTTCTTGGATGAGGGATACAATTCCCTGGAACGAGATTGACATTGAAGTAATCGGAAAGAGCGCGACCAAGTGGCAATCCAATATTCTTACACGTGAAGGTGACCCGGACATCGGAGATTTGACAGCGACGGAAAAACTACACGAAATTACGGACGTGACAGAAAATTTCCATTTGTTTGCCATTATCTGGACTCCGGATTATGTGGCTTGGGAAGTTGATAGCGTCGAAGTCCGCCGTGTAGAAAAGGGTATTGAAAAAGGCACTCATGCCGATAAGGACCAGGTGGCGTTCCTTACGGAAGAAGAGTCCCTGCGTTTCAATTTGTGGGCATCGAAGACTCCGTCCTGGACAGGAAAGTTTACGGGTGAAGAGCTTGCAGATGGCCCTAAGGTTCAGTGGATTGACTATGTCCGCGTTTATACATACGATGAATCGAGTAAGACATTTGCGCTAAAATGGCAGGATGATTTTAACGGCAACGCCCTAGATGATACGCACTGGACCACGGGCAACTGGGAAATGGAACTCACAACCCATTCGCCCGACAACGTCGTAGTCGAAGACGGCTACTGCAAGCTGTTGATGACCCGCGAACCAGCAAATTAAATAGGTATTTTTTAGGTGTATCAATTGCCACGGTTGCTCATAGAGGCAAACATGGCAATAATTTCGTCGGTAAATGCGCTTCCCGGCAGGGACTGGGCTATTTCCAGAGCCTTTTCCAAATGGTCTTGAGCGGTAGCCTTCGCCTTGTCGAAGGCGCCCTTGTCGATTAACCTTTGCTTAATTAGCGCAGGAACATTGTCTTCGGAAGCCCGCTTAATCAGGTCTTCCATTTCGCTCCGTTCTTCAGCAGAACTGCTTTCGAAATAGTACAGCAGGGGTAGCGTTATGAGTCCGTTCGAAAGATCGGTAAACTTGGCCTTGTCCAGGTTCTTTGAACCGTAGCCGTAGTCCAGCAGGTCATCGATAATCTGGAAGGCGATGCCGAAGTGGCTTCCCATCTCGGCGCACTTGTCCACCAAGGGCTTGTCGAACCCGGCAAGAATAGCTCCGATTCTAGCAGCGGCATTAATCAGGGCTGCCGTCTTTCCGTCGATAATCCGGTTGTAAGTTTCAAAGGAAAGGCTCATATCGCCGCTGTGATCCAGCTCCAGAATCTCTCCGGCAATCAGCTGGTCTGCAGCCTTGGAAAGAATCACGGGAATGTCCCGTTCCGCTTCTTCGATAACGCTCTGCATGGACTGGGAAAGCACGTAGTCGCCAATGAGAACGGCCACCTGGGTGCCCCATTCCTTGTGTGCCGTTTTTTGCCCGCGCCGGACTTCGGTGTCGTCGATAATATCGTCGTGAACAAGGCTTGCGCTGTGCAACAGTTCAATACCCGCGCAGGCGTGAGCCACCCGATCAACGTCAACAGGAGATTTTCCACAGTTAGCAATAAGGCAAAGCAGAGTAGAGCGGATGCGCTTTCCCTTCTTCTGGAAAAGGGCGGCAAGCCTGTCCGATATTCCAGCCGGAGCGTTTTTGGCCACATCCAAAATGACCTGCTCCGTCAAAGCAAGCTGATCCTGGACCAGTTCACGCGCCTGGCCCAGCACAGTCTGGAAATCGGCCTTGTTCAGATTCATGGCCTAGATATCCAAGTCCTTCAGGACCTTGTAGGCGTTGTTTTCGATGAACTTGCGGCGGGGTTCCACGTCTTCGCCCATGAGCATGCTGAAAATCTGGTCTGCAAGGACGCTGTCTTCGATGGTGCACTGCTTCAAGAAACGCTTGGAAGGATCCATGGTGGTTTCGTTCAGCTGTTCCGGGGACATTTCGCCAAGACCTTTGAATCGGTTGATGCTGACGTTCTTCTTGTCCTCGATTTCGGCCATGGCCTTGTCCTTGTCCGTCTCGTCAAAGAGGTAACGTTCCTTCTGGCCAACCTTCAGCTTGTACAGGGGCGGCATGGCTAGGAAGATGTGTCCTTCGTCGATGAGAGGCCGCATGTAGCGGAAGAAGAAAGTGAGGAGCAAAGTCTGGATATGGGAACCGTCCACATCGGCATCGGTCATGATGATAATCTTGTGGTAACGGAGCTTCTCGATCTTGAATTCGGTGCCAATCCCTGTGCCGATGGCATTCACCAGGTTCTGAATTTCTTCGGTGTCCAGCACGCGGTGGAGGCTTGCCTTTTCCACGTTCAGGATTTTACCGCGGAGCGGCAATATGGCCTGGAATTCACGGTTACGGCCCATCTTGGCAGAACCGCCAGCGGAGTCACCTTCCACGATGAACATTTCACATTCCTTGGGGTCGCGGCTACTGCAGTCGGCCAGCTTGCCCGGGAGTCCACCACTTTCAAGGATGTTCTTGCGGCGGGCGAGAGTGCGGGCGCGGTGGGCCGCTTCACGGGCCACGGCGGCGTTATAAACCTTGTCGAGAATCACCTTGATGGCGGCCGGATTTTCCTGGAAGTATTCTTCCAGCTTGGCGCCAAAGGCGCTATTCACGTAGCTTGCGATTTCGGAGTTGCCGAGCTTGCGCTTGGTCTGGCCTTCGAACTGCGGCTGCGAAACCTTGATGGCGATAACGGCGGTGAGACCTTCACGGATATCGTCGCTCGTAATCTGGGCATCCTTCTTGCCCTTGGGCATGTCGGCTGCAAACTTGTTGATGACGCGGGTAAGCGCCGTCTTGAAGCCCGTCACGTGCGTACCACCGTCATAGGTGTTCACGTTGTTCACGAAGCTGAAGAAGTTTTCCTGGTAGCCGTCGTTGTACCACATGGCCACTTCCAGCGGATACTGGCCATCGGGAAGCACCAAGTGAATGGGCTCGTTAAAGAGCGGCGTACGGTGTTCGTCCACGTAGCGCACGAATTCGGAGACGCCACCCGGGAAGCAGAACGTATCGGTCTGCTTGTTTTCGGGGTCTCGCTCGTCGGTAAGCGTCAGGCGAAGCCCGCTCATGAGGAAGGCGAGTTCGCGGAAGCGCGTGGCGAGCGTGTCGTACACGTAAACCGTCTCGGTAAAGATGGAATCGTCCGGATAGAACTCGACGCTCGTACCCGTATCGGCCATGTCGCAAGTACCGATTTCCACCTGCGGGCCACGAGGAATGCCCTTGGAGAATTCCTGCTGCACCACCTTCCCGTTACGGCGCACCGTAACGACAAGCTTGTTCGAAAGCGCGTTCACGCAGCTCACGCCCACGCCGTGCAAACCGGCAGAGACCTTGTACGAGTTGCTGTCGAACTTACCGCCCGCGTGGAGCTTGGTCATAACGACTTCGATAGTGCCAACATGTTCCTTCGGGTGAATATCCGTCGGGATGCCGCGGCCGTTGTCGGTGACGCGGATGCCGTTCCCGGGCAAGATGGAAATCTCGATA